>CALAAN010000292.1 GCA_937884915.1 uncultured Oscillibacter sp. | reverse complement strand
GGCGAGGGAAGCGTGGGCAGCAGCCAGCTTGCATCATCGGCAGTCACGACACAGAAGATCAAAGACGCCGCGGTCACGGCGGAAAAGCTCGCGGCGCTCGCCGTGCTCTCGAAACACATCGCGCAGGGCGCGGTGACGACGCAGAAGATCGCCTCCGGTGCGGTCACGGCAGCGCTCATCGCCGACAAGACCATCACGGCGGAGAAGCTGGCGGACAAAACCGTCACCGCCGCAAAGCTCGCCGACAACATTTCTTACACGAAATTCGGCATCGCCGCAAATCAGGTGCGGACCATAACCGCCGGAACAGAGGGTCCGTCCGGCGGTTCCGAAGGCGACATCTACATCCAGTACGCGAATTGAGGTGAATTAAATGGGATGGAGCTTAACCGCCCCGACGCGGCCGAGCGGCAGTTCGTGGGTGCAGAAAGGGACCACGACGTGGGAAAGCAACAACCTCAAGATCACGAGCGTGGTCTATTTTGCCCGCATGACCGGCACGGGGTTTGCGCTCAAAGTCGTCGAAACCAGAACGTGGTACAAAAACGACGTCAAGGCATCCTACCTGCGATGCGACGTGAATGGCTCGAACGCAGGGGCGAGCACATCTCTCACATGGACCGCAACCAGCGGCACAAGGACCGCTTACTTCACCGGAACGGCGGCGGCGGGCGCTACGATCAAGGTCTACGTCGGGCAGGACAACGACGGCACGAACTACGGAACGACCAGCTTCACCGCCCCGGCGCTTCTCGGCGATGTGGTTTATGTCAAGGTCTCCGGCGCGTGGAAAAAAGCGTCGGCGGTGTACGTCAAGGTCTCCGGCGCGTGGAAAACTGGGCCGGTAAAATTCAAAACAGGGGGAGCGTGGAAGTAGTGCTCACAGTAGACAAAGACAACACCATCCATCTGACGCGCGGCGACACGGCGCGGCTGTTTATTGACCGTGCGACGAACGCAGTCACAGGGAAGGAATACGTATTCACGGAGGAGGACGAGGTTACTCTGACCGTCAAGAAAACGGTGATGGATACATCGCCCGCCGTGCAGATCCGCGTACCCGGCGGGGAAGCGTTCCACATCAAACCGGAGAACACAAAGGCGCTGGCGTTCGGCAGGTATATATACGACGTGCAGCTCACGACGGCGGAGGGGGATGTTTACACCGTCATCCCGCCGGCAACGTTTGAGATCCTCAAGGAGGTCACATAATGGCGGACATTACCCCTATTGTTTCCCTGTCGGGACAACTGACGCCGGAAGCGTCCATGAGCGGGAAAATGGCGATGCCCGAGAGAGTTTACTTTCAGGGCCCGCCGGGCGAGAAGGGCGACCGGGGCGAGCCGGGCACGTCCATCAAAAGCATTGTCAAAACCGGAACGAACGGTTTGACGGACACCTACACCGTCACGCTGACGGACGATTCCACATCCACCTTCACCGTGAAGAACGGAAACGGCATCGCGTCTATCACGCTGCAAAGCGGCACGCACGCTCCCGGCACGGCGGATACATACAAGATCACGTTCACCAGTGGAGAACACACGACGTTCTCCGTATATAACGGCTTGAATGGCGTGGGCTCCGTCGATACGGTCAACGGCAAAGATCCGGACGATTCCGGGAATGTCGCGCTCACCGGCGCGGATATCCCGATGAGTACAGAGGATGAGACAACGCTCTCCGCGGCCATTGATGAGATGCAGCCGCTCACGCACGGGCTGCCGAAAACGCAGCCCGCAGAACTGCTGGGCACAAACCTCACCGGAGAAATTCCGGTGTACGTTTCCGGTGCAAACAAAAAGGCCACTTTAGAGCACCTTGCTTATACGTTTGACTACCATAGCGGCAGTGTTAAAAAGGTCAACGGTAAATCCCCGGACGATTCCGGCAATATGGAAGTCGTTGCCGCAAATATCCCCCTTGTGTCCGGCTCGCAGGCCACGGTCGAATCTGCCCTCGACGCCAGACAGAAGGACGCAGTGCTTTTGACTGCCGTCGAGGATGTCGCGGACGGAGACTATTTCCCCTTCTACGATACCTCCGAAAAGATCACCCGGAAAACGCTCTGGTCGAACATCGTCGCTAAAATCCGCACGGCGCTTTTCGGCACGCTGAACGGCTTCTTAAAGGCGAACGGAAGCGGTACGCTTTCCGCTGTTTCGACTGTCCCCGTTGCCAATGGCGGCACTGGCGCGACCACAGCGGCAGCGGCGAGGGCGAATCTTAACGCTGCGTCTAACGCGAATGGAGCGATCGTTACGGCCAATCTCGGCGAGGGCGTTGTGACACGGGAGAAATTGGCGGCGGATGCTTTGGGCATCGCCAGCGCTTCGCGCTCTGACACCACACCGTTTGACGCAGAATGCAACGGGAAACTTTACGTCGTAGCGCCATCTGCCAGCAGAAACTTCACGCTGACTTCCGAAGTCCTCGCTGCACTCCCGACGGGATGGTCCGTAACACTTGTGAGAGGATCGGTGTCGAGCGGCGTGACTTACACGGTCGGCTGGGAGGCTGACATCCCCGTACTCGACGGCAATGACCGGAAAATGTCGTGGAGCGGCGCGGGGAGCATTTCCCTTGACCGCACCGGCGACATGGTCACGATCACAAAGTGGTACAACCTTCCCAGAATCATCGTCATGGGCAACACGAATGTCCGCAACATCTACGCCGGAACGAGCGCGCCGAGCACCGGCACGGGCGCCGACGGCGACATTTATGTGCAATACACAAACTAAGGAGGAACAGAAAAATGATGAACGGCATTGACATCGCAGACCACCAGAGAGGAATCGACCTCACCAAAGTCCCCTGTGACTTTGTCATCTGCAAAGCCACGGGCGGCACGGGATACGTTTCCCCGGACTTCAAACGGCAGATCGAACAGGCGCTTTCGGAGGGTAAGTGCGTAGGCGCTTATCACTTCGCGCTGGACGGTTTCACCGGAACGACGCCGGAGAGGGAAGCGCAGCATTTCCTTAACGTGGTTGAGCCATATATCGGCAAAGTTGCCCTCGCGCTCGACTGGGAAGCGAAGGCCGTAAAGCTCGGCGCGGGCTGGGCCAAACGCTGGCTGGACTACGTTTACGACAAGACCGGCATCCGCGCCATGATCTACATGAGCAAGGGCACGGCCAACTCTAAGGTGTGGGCCGAGGTTGCTAAGAATCACCCTCTCTGGGTGGCGCAGTACGCGATCTCGACCGACAAAAACTACAAGAAAGGCTACACCCCGGTGCGCGGCTACCTCGCCGATCCGCCCGGAAACAAAAAAGTAGGACCGTGGGGCGAGAACATCACCATCCGCCAGTACACCTCCATGGGCTTTCTTGACGGCTATCCCCGCCGCCTTGACCTTAACCTGGCCTACATCGACCGCGCGGGCTGGGACAAGCTGTGCGGAAAAACTGCCGCGCCGGTGGAGCCGGAGACCCCGGTAAAGCCGACCGTTGACGAGCTGGCGCAGGAAGTGCTTACCGGCAAATGGGGCAACGGCACGGAGCGAAAACGCCGCCTTGAGGCTGCGGGCTATGACTACGAAGCAGTCCAGAAGCGCGTCAATGAGCTTCTCGCCAAGCAGGGCACGGGCGAGCCGACCACGCCGCCGACGTCCGATGAGCTGACCGCAGCCGAGATCGACGCTCTTGCCTACGCTGTCATCCGCGGCGACTACGGCAACGGAACGGTGCGCAAACAGAAACTCGGCGACAAATACGATGCCGTCCAGAAGCGTGTCAACGAGATCGACGCGGAGCGGCGGAAATGAGAAAGAAGAAACAGACCGGCGAGCGGGCGATCGTCGGGTACGATTACTCCACGCCGGAGATGCGCGAGGAGACGGCGGACGCCCTCTTCCGGCGAGCGAAGAACGCCCGCACCGCCGTGGAGATCGAGTGGGAGCGGTGCAACGACTACTACAACGGGATCCACGACGCCTCGAAGGAGATGATCGAATACTGCCGCGCAAACGATGTGCCGTGGATCCCGGCGAACATGCCGGATCCGTACATCCTTGTGGAAAGCCAGATCGACCCGACCGTACCGGAACCGGAGTTTCGGGGCCGAGACAACGATCTCGACAGCCAGAAGGCGAAGCAGCGCGAATTTGCCGTGCGCTACATCACGGAGAACAACCGTCTCGCCGATATGAACACGCGCAACGAACGAAGATTGCTGAAACTCGGGGACGCCTTCTGGAAGGCGTACTGGGACAAGGACATGCGCTGCGGCGTAAACGAGGGGGATATCCGGATCAAGGATATCCCCACGGAGGCGATCTTCCCGGATCCCGCCATCCGCGACGGCACTTTGCAGGACGGGCAGTATGTGGACTATGTGTACACGATGCACCGGGTGAAGTTCTGCCAGGTGTTCCGCCGCGAGCTGGAGAAGCTGGGGCTCACGGCGGACGACATCCTCACCGCGGACTATGTATCCAGAACGGGAATGTTCGATCTCACGACGGCAGTGAACGATCTGGACGACACGGTGCAGGTGCTCGAACACTGGTTCCGGCAGCCAATCGAAACGACGGAGGACGGCGAGACCGTCCCCGCCGGGGCGGTGGCGTGCTCGATCCTCGCGGGAGGGCGGGAGCTGAAGTACATCCCGAACTACTGGAAGAGGACGTGCAAACAGAACCAGCTCTTCCCGTTTGTGCACTACTGGCGCATACAGGACGAGAACCGATTCTGGAACAGGAGCGAGCTTATGCCGGTCCTTGATCTCGTGGACGCTGCGGACCGGAAACTCGCCATGAACATTCTGAACGATACGTTCCTCGCCAATGACATTCTTCTCGTGGAGGACAGCGCGCTTGCGGACGGCGAGGAATTCACCAATGAGCCGGGCGCCGTGGTGCATCTCAAACAGGGACGCATGGGCGGCGTGCAGCGGCTCGGCGGCTTGCAGAGCATTGCGAACGGGTCGATGGGCGTGGACTTCTTCAAGCAGCAGATCGAGCGGGCATCAAGAAACTACGACACCAACACCGGCAAGGAGGCGAGCCGCGTTACGACGGCGACCGGCCTTGCCATGATGCGGCAGGACGCGCAGAGCCAGGCGGACATCAAGGGCGCGGACCGCAACGCCGGATTTGAGCGGCTCTATGAGCTGCTGGACTGGCTGGCGCTGGAATTTTTCGACGATGACCGCCTTCTGTTCATCGGCGCGGACGAGACGAAGGACCGCGCGGCGCAGACGATGCAGTTCAACGCCGATAACTTCTGGGACACCATGCCGGCGGTGACGGATCCGGCCGGAAACGTTGTGCGCGAGCCGTGGCAGTATTTCCCGCGCGTGGACGTGACGATCACGGCGGGCGACAGCATCGCCCACGGCAAGGCGCAGACGCTCCAGACGCTGCAGGCGCTCACACAGAGCCAGGTGACGGCGGAGAACTGGAAGCTCTTTGCCGCGCAGCTGGATCTCATCAATCTGCCGGGCAAGCAGGAGATCATCGACGAATGGCAGCGAAGATTCGGCGCGGCAATCCCTCAGTCGCCTGCGGCGACAGCTCCCTTTGCACAAGGGAGCCGGGAGAGCGGAATACCGGGGGCGCAGACGCTCCCGCTGCTGGGAGGTGCGCCGGTATGAAGTGCCCGAAATGCGGCATTGAGATGACGAAAAAGAACGCAGCGGAATGGGAATGCCGCAACCCGAAGTGCGTTCGTTATCAGGGAGGAAAGAAGAATGGCAAGTAAAACGCCGTATATGTGGGACAATGGATCCGGAACGACCGGGCAGATGCCGTCCAGCGGAGGAACACAGAAGAACGGTTACAGCAAGGACTATACCGACGCGATCAAAAACGGTACATACACTCCGCCGGGATATCACCGCGACGGCTTCGGTCTCCTTCTGCCGGGCTCGGAGCCTCCGGGCGGGTTTTCGCAGGATACCATTGAAACGGTCGCGAAAAACATGGAGACGAAAAAGAACACGCCGCCATCAAATTCCAATCAGCAGCCGAGCACGCCCTCGACCGGCAGGGACAGGGTGACGTACATCGACAACGACGGCAACGCACAGAAAGGAACGACGGAAGGCACGACGGAAGAGACGCCGAGCGAAACACCGACGGAGCCGCAGAGAACGTATCTGGACGATCTCAGGGACCAGTACCAGAAGATGTACGACGACGCGGTGAAGGCCAACAACGACGCGGCGAAGGCCGCGGCGGAGCGCGCTCTCGCGCAGGTGGAACAGGGGATCGGCGAGCTGGGCGACCAGTACGGCAGTCTCAACAAGCAGCTCTACCGGGACTACATGGAATCCCTGCGCGTGCTGCCGCAGGAGATGGCCGCGAGAGGCTACAGCGGCGGCATGAGCGAGTCCGCCCGGCTGGGGCTGGACACGGCCTATGGAGAGCGGCTGAACGAGAACGAGGCTGCGCGCATCGCCGCCATTATGCAGCTGCGGCAGCAGGGCGCGGACGCCGAGTATCAGGCAAACGCCGCGCGGGACCAGGCAAATGCGGAAGCGCAGCAGAATCTCTACGCCAACATGATGAATCTCATTCTTCAGCAGCAGCAGGACGCCGCGACGAAGGCGCAGAACATGGCGCAGTACGGCGACTTTTCCGGCTATCTCGATCTCGGCTACTCGCAGAGCCAGATCGACGCGATGCAAAAGGCGTGGATCGCCGCCAATCCGGAGATGGCGCAGGCGCTCGGATACGTCAAGGCGTCGGAGACGGCGGCCGGGTCGAGCGGAGGATCCGGAAGTTACGGCGGATCCAGCGGCAGCAGCGGGAGCGGCCGTGGGAAGGACATAGCATCGTATTACGACAAAGTGAATGCTCTTCTGGCAAACGGAGCGACGCTCGCGGAAATCCAGGCGGCGCTGGCGAAAGAGGCCACGGTGAATAAGTCTCTGACGGAAGACCAAGCGGGCGACGTAATGCTATATGCAAATTATGCGAAGAGAATAGCGCCGACGATCGGAGATAAAAACCCGTCACTTGATTCTTTCAATCAGTACAGAAAACAGTACATCTGAAACCTCAAAAACGGAGGAAAAAATGAACGCATTAGACGATCTTCTGAAAAAGAAAACCGGAGGAAGCCGAACGGCTTCCTCCGGAAGTGCTTCCGGAGAAAAGCCGGTGAGCTACGTGGACGCGCTGCTTGAAAGCAAAAAAGGCGGAAACGCGGATAGCCAGCTCCTGTATACAAACGCTCTGAAAGCCTCGCAGGGCCAGAGCACCATGCAGACGCCATACGCCGACGCTGCGGCGCAGATGAAGAGCGGGACGAACAACAACTTTTTCCACGGCATCGCGGGCATCTTTGAAAAGGCCGCAGCGGGAGCAAAGGAAGGTCTGCGCACCGACTTGAACGAGGCGGGGTACCGCGCACAGGCGGCAAATCCGCTCAATGCGGCGGACGACGCCTACTACAAGGCCATGTGGGAGCAGACTACGGGGCGGAAAACCGGCATAGAGATCCCGGCGGACACCCGCACACAGCAGCAGAAGGATCTCGACGAGTATATGGGCGTCGCGGATCTCAAAAACGACAGAGCGAGAGCCATGCAGCGCGCCGCCGAGAAGGAATACGAGCGGCTTGACAAAGAGGGCGTGAAGACCGCCTTCCAGCGCGACAACACATATCAGGAGAGAGTGGACCAGAGATACGCCGATCTCGGCCCGAAGTGGCAGCGGGCCATGAGCATTGCCGAAAGCGTGGGCAACCAGGCGCTCCCGATGGCCGGGCGGCTCATCGGCACGGCGCTTCTGGGCGAAAAGGGCGGCGAGGCGTTCCAGAGCTTTCTCTTCTTCAACCAGGCGTCCGGCGCGGCGATCGAGGAAGCGCTGGAAGACGGCGCAAGCTGGGACAAAGCGCTGACCTACGGCACGGTGATCGGCTCCATCGAGGCAGCAACGGAAGCCGCCGGAGATATGGCGAACAAGCTGACGATCAAAGCCGCCGGGAAATATCTGCCGAAGGAGCAGTTTACCAAGGCGCTCATCGGAACGCTCACGAGCAGCAAGACGATGCGCACCGTACTGACGCTGCTTGGACAGATGAACGGCGAGGGTCTGGAAGAGGTCGCCTCGGACCTCGTTTCCCCGTTTGCCAAGAGCATCTATAACGGCAAAACGCTCGGCGAAAACTGGATGGATGACGTGACGATCCGGGGACTGTGGGAAAGCTATCTCGCCGGTGCGATCTCCGGAGGATTTCTCTCCGGCATCGACGGCGCTGTGAACGGGCGGTTCCGGGCGCAGAACGAGAGCTACGCCAACGAGACCGTCAACGCGAAGATCGAAGAGGCGCGCGCCTCCATGAAGGAGAACGGCCTTTTCAACAGCGAGACACGCGAGAAGATCATAGACGCCGGCACGGAGCTCGGTGCGCTGGAAACGCAGCAGCAGACCGCGGCGCAGGAAGCGCGCGAGCACATGCAGATGATCCGCGAGATGCAAAGAGCGCTGCGCGGGGATGTAGGAGCGCAGGAGCGTATTTCGCGTATGCAGGAGGGTACTTATACCACCGGGGCGCAAAACGCGCCTGTGGGCGCGCAGAGGGCGCAAAACGAAGGGATCAGCACGACGCCCGCGGCGGCGATCAATATTCAGGAGGGAATGAACAATGGACAGAGTTCTTATCACCGGGAAGAAAGCGGGGCTGCTTATGTCGGTTCCCGCGGACAAGCTGCGGAAGGCGCCGAAGGAGGGCTACAAGCTCTCGCCGGAGGCCGAACGGAAGTTCAACGAGGCGTGGGAACGGACGCGCAGGCGGATCTACGGCAAGTAACGCCGGCGCAGCTCGGCATTCGGGACGGCGGCACGGAGACCGTGACCGTCGTGGATGCGCAGAAGCTCGGCGGCGAGGCAAAGAGCGCCTACGACGCGGTGCGGGAGACCGGGCTTGAGCCGGTAGCGGTGCGCGGGGCGATCCAGATCTCAAACGGCTACGCGAACGCCTATACCGAGAGCGGGAGGGTGTTCTTCCGCGTGGACGCCGCGGACAGCGCAGGAAATGTCATCAGCCCGGAGATGCTGGTGCAGCACGAGCTGTTCCACAACTATGCATCCGAGGAAGTTATCCGCGCGACAGATGAGGTGATCCGCGAGAGCATGACCGCCGAGGAATACGACGCCATGCGGGATGCCTATAAAGCGGACTACGCAGGGGTCTACGATTTCGCAAATATGAGCGTGGACGAGATCGAGCGGCTGCTCACCGAGGAGATCGCGGCGGACGCTTACGCGGGGCTGAACTGGTTCTCCGGCGAAGCGCCGGTACAGGCGGCCGTGCGCGCCGAGACAGAAAGAAACGCCCCTGCCCAGAGGGCAGAGGCGCAGCAGGAGACGACGGGGCCGCCGGAAGGACGCGCAAGCATTGTGACGCTCCCGGACGGCAAGAAGTATGTACAGGCTGACCGACAGGTGATCTTCGGGAATGACCCGGGCAGCTGGGCCGACCAGATCGAAGGATACATCAACCGGAAGATACGCAACGGCGAAGATGTGATCCTCACGACAGATTCCGGTGATGTGCTGAAGATTACGAAGGATACCGCCGGGAAGGCGAGCTTCAGGAACTATGTTCCCGGCGAAAACGGGACAATGCGAAGAATGTCGGACACGGAATATGAGGCGAAGCTGAACGCCGAAGCGCATATTGACGAGCTGGCACAAATCTCTGAAAAGAATAATCAAAAACCAGCAGCGGACGAAATTGGAACAAACGGGAAACCGATTCACGGTGAGCTTGCAAAAAACGGCTGGTATTATCGAACGGCGTGGTTTTCTGATTTTGACGGACAATACTACCGAGTGACGATATCCACTGCTGACGGAAACAACGGGGTCGTTGTGTACAACGTGGGAAAAATAGAGAAGAGAACCTCTCCCACCAAAAAACGCGGCTCTTCCGATTCCGTTACCGAAACCGGCGCTCGACAGGAGAAATCCTCTTCTACGGCTACTATACGCCAGACAGAGGGAAATAGTCAAGAAAAATCTTCCGGCCGGGCGAGCATTGTGGTTCTTCCGGACGGCAAGAAGTATGTACAGGCCGACCGGCAGGTAATCTTCGGGAATGACCCGAGCAGCTGGGCCGACCAGATCGAAGGATACATCAACCGGAAGATCCGCAACGGCGAGGACGTGATACTCACGACGGATTCCGGGGACGTGCTAAAGATCACGAAGGATACCGCCGGAAAGGCAAGCTTCCGGAACTATGTGACGGACGAGAGCGGACGCCGCCGTCCGATGACCGATTCGGAATACGAGACGAAGCTGAACGCCGAGGCGCATATAGACGAGCTCGCAAAGGTGTCCGAGCGGGTCAACAAAAACGCCAGACCGGATGAGACTTCAACAGACGGACGCCCGATTCACGGGAAGTTTGCGGAAAACGGCTGGCTGTACCGTGAGGCGTGGTTCCAAGACTTTGATGGGCAGTACTACAAGGTAACGATATCTATTGCAGACGGGAATAATGGCGTGGTCGTGTATAACGTGGGGAAAATGGAGAAGAGGACGTCCCCCGCCAGAAAGCACGGCTCTTCCGATTCCGTTACCGAAACCGGCGCTCAACAGGAGAAATCCTCTTCTACGGCTACTATACGCCAGACGGAGGGGAATAGTCAAGAAAAATCTTCCGGCCGGGCGAGCGTAGCGGGCATTCGAGCCGGGACCGCAGACCGGGAGGCGCTGCGCCGCGCGGAAGCAATGGAGCAGAGCGGGACGGACAACGAGACCATCCGGCAGGAAACGGGCTGGTACCGCGGCATGGATGGGCAATGGCGGTTCGAGATCGACGATTCCGGCATGGAGTTCCGGAAGAACGGCGACGCACAGTACAGCACCGACAATGCGGACTATGCGCGCTATACGCAGCTGATGAACCGCATGCTCACAGGTAATCTCACCGAGGCGGAGCACGCCGAACTGCTGGGGCTGGACAAGAAGCACGGCGGCACAAAAAAAGAGCTGGCGCGCCGTATCGACGAGGGGGACGCGACACTGCGGGACATCATGCAGCACAACGCCCTTTTCGAGGCGTACCCCGAGATCGCGGAAACCAAGGTGAAGTTCGCCTATATGCCGAACGGTACAGCGGGCAGCTACAGCCGCGAGACGAACACGATCACCATTGACGCAAAGCTCAAATACGACGCGAACGAGGCGCTCGATGTTCTCATGCACGAGGTACAGCACCGGGTGCAGGCGGCGGAGGGATTTGCGAGCGGGACGAACCCCGGCTACTGGAACCGCGGGGAGAACTACGACAGAGCAGCGGAAAAGTACCGCGACAACCGCGCACGGCTTCTCAACGGATTGAGCACCGAGGATCGGGCGCTTTATGACGAGTACCGCAGCACCGAACGCGAGATGGGGGCAATGTTCGACGGCTCCATGCTCTACGACGAAAGCCGCATGGACGCGCTGGAGAAGCGCTCGGACGAGCTGTACAAGCAACTCTACGGCAAGGAATGGTTCGGAAAGCTGAACCGGTACGACCGCATTCTCGGCGACGCGGGCGAGGCGGTGAACGAGTTCTACCGCAACACCGCCGGAGAGATCGAAGCGAGAGACACCGCCTCCCGCCGTCGGATGACCGCCGAAGAGCGAAAAAATACGCCGCCCAATCTGGGCGACGCGGATACCGTGTTTGCGGATGGGAATACGACGAGCTATAGCATCGATGAGAACTTCGGAAAGAACGTGGATGACTGGGTGAGAAATACGCCGACGGACATGCTGAGCACTTCTCCAGGCTATTTCCGCGTTGGAACAACTTCCGAGGCGCTGCAAAGCATCGGCGCGAGAACGGATAACATCTACATGCGGAAGAGTAAAATCGGGACGATCTTTGAAGATCATCCAGAAGTGAATGTTGATGTCATCAAAAAGGTTCCGAGTATCCTTGAAAACCCGGTACTGATTATGAAGTCTCTTACCCGACCGGACAGCATCGTACTGCTGAGCGAGGAGAAGGCAAAAAACGGCAACAGCCTAATGGTGGCGCTGGAGCTCACACCCAAGCCGGGCGGAAGAACGGAAGCTGAATTTTCCCTTGTGACGAGCGCCTACGGAAGAGCGGATGAAAATCTGCGGAATCTTATCAATAACTCCGAACTGCTGTACCTTGACACAAACAAAAATAGAGCCAATACATGGTTGATGCAGCTCAGGGTACAATTCCCGTCACGCCAACCACCGTATGGCTCTATCGGCAATATAGCATATGCCGAAGACGGTGTCAAGATTACAGGGAAAAAATTAAGCGAGCTCGGAGGAGTGATTCAGAAGGCTTCTTCCGGCAAAGCGAGCGTAGAGGTGGAAAACCGGAAAACCGAAGTAAGTGAAGAGGATGCACGGCGGGAACGGCTGCGCAAATTGCAGGAGGCAGACCGACGGGAGACGGAGAGAATCCGGGCGCGGGAAAATCTCGGAGCGGGACAGCGGTTCGTACCGAACAAAAGCTCCGGCGAGGTATACCGGGATCTTATGGGCGAAGGAAAATCCGAGGTAAAGGTGCAGATGACCGGATTCCTCAAGGGAACGCCGAAGGATTCCACCTTCAAGGTCGAGGTGAAGCAAACGCCGATCGGCAAATACTACGAGGCCACGATCTTCCACGACGGACACAAGGCAGACACACTTGTCCGGGCGCTGAAGGAGACGGCGGCAAGAGATGCGGCGGAGGAAGTTATCACGATGGCCAACAAGAATTTCTCGGAGGAGAACTACCAGCGCGCCAAGAAATTCGAAGCCGAGAAAACCGCGGACGAGGATGCGAGGATCGCCGAGCTGTTCGGAGATCCCGAACAGCCCGACAACGCGGAGACGTCCCGGGAGAGCAGCGACGCCGCGGAGACGGAAAACGCGGCGGCAAAAGAGACGATCGCCGCCACGACGGAAAAGGTCACGTCCGAGGTCATAAAGGCCGAGCGGAATTACCGCGAGGAAATCGAGAAAGTCACAAGCGGGGCCATGCGGATGTTTGTCAATGCCGGGGATACGGTGCGCCGGATCGCCAAGGCTACGGGAAGCAAAAGTCTTGAGGGATACTACTTCAATGCCGGGGCGTACTCCCAGCGGGCGGGAAACTGGATCGCCAAGGGCGGCGCGCGTACCGACATCGACGGCCACAGGATCGGCGCGAGCCTTGCGGATACCCTTGCCCCGATGCGGAAGAATGAGACAAAGTACCGCGACTTCCAGCTCTATCTTCTGCACATGCACAACGTGGACCGCATGAAGTACGACAACAGCGCCGAACTGGAGCGGATCAAGGAAAATCTCCGCTGGGTAAAAGAAAAATACCCGCAGCTCAAGGAACTGTCAAAGGAAGAGCTGCGCCGGATCGCAAACAGCGACAGCGATTCACCGGTCGTACGCCAGGCGGCGCACGAGATCTATCTCGCGGCGCACAACGGCGAGGCGCCGAGCCTTACGTCCGTAGCGGAGGGCGCGGCCTACGCGCTGGAGCTGGAACGGCAGCGGGCCATTGTGGAAAAGCAGGGGTTGAAGCCGGTATTCGGGTACGACGTGACGGCGGACGATTCCCGGACGGCGGCGCAGCTTCTCGAAGCGAAGAACCCGGAGTTCAAGGAGTGGGCGAAAGAGGTCTACAAGTACTCGGACGATCTCATCCGCTACCGCGTGGAGGCGGGGCTCATCACGCGGGAGTTTGCCGACGCGCTGAAAAAGCGGTATCCGCACTACATCCCCACATTCCGCGAGGAAGGGACGAGCAGCAAGAAAGCCCGAAGCGCCCGGCGGAACGGCGGGATCGTCGTATCGAACGCCATCGGACGGGCCGTCGGCAGCGACGGCGTGCTTCTGCCGCTGCACACGGCGCTCTCCCGCAAGACGGTATCCACGATGCGGAACGCCGGTCTTAACCAGTTCGGCCTTGCGCTGGTGCGCGAGTATGACGGCAACAAGAAAGCGACGGAGAAGTACATCTGGGACGTTGCCGAGAGCGAGTACACGCCGACGGAGGCCGCGCTTGAGAGCGACGAGGACTACAAGCCGGTATTCCAGAATGTTTTCTCGGTGAAGGAGAACGGCAAAGCCTACGACATCACGATGGACGAGGGGCTCACCGCGGCGATGAAGGCCTTTGAGCCGGACAAGTTCGCAAACTACGGCGCGGCAAAGGCAATGAAGAAGCTGAACGATGTATTCAAAGCAATGAATACTGCATGGTCTCCGTGGTTTCTCATCAAAAACGCCGTGCGGGACTTCCAGGACGCCGGATTCTATTCCACGGACATGAAAACGTGGCTGAAAATGTTCCCGCAGGCAAAGAGACAGATCCGGAAGAACGGAGAGATCTGGCAGCAGTACAAGGCGCTGGGAGGTTCTTATTCCTCCATGCTGGACTACACGACCGGCATGGTGAAGGAACCGAAAAACAAACTGGGGAAATTGTGGGCAAGGTTCGAGCTTTTGCAGCAGCAGGTGGAAGCGGCTCCGCGTCTTGCGGAGTTTATGACCATCCTCGCCAACAGCGGCGGGAGCAAGGACGGCAAGTTCACACAGAACGATCTCATGGAGGCGATGCTCGGTGCGGCGGACATCACGACGAACTTTGCCCGCGGCGGCAGCGTTACCAAGATGCTCAACCGGTATCTCGTGCCGTTCCTCAACCCCTCCGTGCAGGGCTTTGACAAATTCATCCGAAACGCCACGGGGGTCCGCAGTGTACAGGCCGCCGGAAAGCTGATACTGAGCGCAGCGCTCTGGGGCATCCTGCCGCAGATACTCAACGAACTGATGTGGTGGGACGATGACGAGTGGGACGATATCCCGGCCAATACGAAGTCAAACTACTACCTCATCAAACTCCCGGAGAAGTTTTTCGGCAGTGGGTACTGGGTCAAGATCCCGAAGGGCCGCGCCGCTGCGGTGCTGGGAACGCTCGCGGTATACGGGAAGGAGAAGATCGAGGGCGAAGATGTGAAATTCTCCGACGTGTTCGAGGTCATCAAGAGCAACATCGCGCCCACGGATATCTTCAACCAGAACATCGCCACGGCGTTCACGCAGACAAAGCTCTTCAATCCCGACAACCCCGGCACGACGTGGTACGGCGGGAACATCGAGAGCGACCGTCTGCAAAACTACCGTCCGGGAGATCGGTACGACGAGAAAACGGACGAGCTCTCCAAGCTGATCGGAAAAACGTTCAACCTGTCGCCGAAGAAGATCAACTATCTTCTCGACCAGTACACCGGCATTTTCGGCGACATCCTGCTGCCGCTGATGACACCGGCAACAAACGCGGCAAGCAAGCTGCTGTCGGCGCCCATGGCGGCGTTCACCATCGACACGACGAGCACCAACAAGACCACCGGCGAGTACTACGACCTTCTGGATGATCTCAAGTACGACGCGAACGACGGCGACGTCGGAGCGGGCATCACGCGGAAATACGTCTCCCGTGCCGGCGACGAGGTGAACGACTATTACGCGCAGATCCGCGCTCTTCAGAACGACAAGAACCTTTCCGACGGCGAAAAGAACCGGCTCGTCCGCGCGCTGAAGAAGCAGCTCATCGAGCGGCAGAAGGAGATCATCGCGAAAGCCGAGCCGTACCGCGAGGCGGTGGACAAATACCTCAAGGCGCACCCGGAGCTTGCGACCGACAACGACGCGGCCATCGCCGAGTATGCCGAACTCTACGACATCACCGAGGACCAGGCGGAGAGCCGCATGGACGCCATCGTATACCGCGAATGTAACCGCGAGGTGTTCGGCGCGGAGTATGCACTGCGCACCTACAACGCGGACGTGTACGACAAAGCCCGCACCGCGTATGCAAAAGGCGTTTCCTATGAGACCTACTACGACTACTACTTTGCCACGAAGGAGATGCATGCCGACAAGGACGAGAACGGCAAGAGCATTTCCGGCTCCAAGAAGGCGAAGGTCGTGGAGTACATCAACAGTCTCGACATTCCCGCCGAGCAGAAGGACGCTCTTTACGTTGCCGCCGGATACACCGAGAAGAGCGCACGGTATCAGAAGTGGAACGGCGGCTCGGGCGGCTCCGGAAGCCGCCGCGGGAGCAGCGGGAAGACGACGCTCAAGGCCCCGACGCCGAAGGCCGGGAAGATCGTCATTCCGGAGGCTTCCGCGAAGACGGGGAGCGCGGGAAAGTCGAGCGGGAATGCGCTTGCGCCGTCTTCCAAAACGGCGAAGACGAGCGGAAACGTGATCGCAGACTTCACGCAGAAGTCGAGCGGGACGGACATCCGCAAGGCTGTGACGCAGGCCAAGAAAAGGGCGATCAAAGCGGGAAACCGGACGCTGTATGTCGAGGAAGGAAGCCCGATCGATTACTTCCTGAAGTACGGGAAATTGCCGAGTGTGAAGTAAGAAACGAAAACAGGACAGGGGTCATTCCCTGTCCTGTTTGTCGCGCTCGATGGTCTCGTTGATCGCCCGGTTGATAAAGCCGTTCACGCTCTCCCCGCGGCTCTCTGCGTGGGATTTGATGGTTTCCTTTGCGCCTTTGGGGACGGTGAGATTGATTCGATCATAATTCGAGGCCATGTATTTATTTACTGCCTTCTGCTGCGCCTTGGTTGTTGCCATGCATACACCACCTTTCGGAGAGATTATACCACGTGCCTATATCTGCGTATATATACGAAATAGACATATCTGCGCAGATAGATTATAATGATACTCGTAAGGCAGGGGCGAAAGCCCCTTCGGAAAGGAAGTGAGGAAATGTCAGAAATGACAACCGCAGAGCTCAATCAGTTTCTCGAAAACATTGCGAAGCTGATTGAGGCCACGGCGAAGAGCCCTGAGGCCGCCGCCGAGATCGTCCGCGACAGCAAGGTCAAGGCATAAAGAAAGAGCAGCGGCCACATTTCCAAGCACCGCTGCTCAAGCCCAAAACAAGGCGAGCCGGGAGCCTTACCCCGACCGCCTTGATTATATATCCGGTAAGGCAATAAATCAAGGAGGTTTTTACATGCCCAAGAAGAAAGACACGATTCAGCTTTCTGCGCACCGGCGTGAGCCATCTGGGAATATAAGCACGAGAAGCTCATGGAGCGGGACGCGGAGATCCGCGTGAAGCTCGGACTCTATGACGGGAGATAAAAAACAGAGCCGCATGTAGCGGCTCTGTTTTTTGCGATTTTACTAACGCTTTTACTGACAAAGTGTCAAATTCATTGATAAATCAGCGCATTTTATATGTTATAAGTGGGTTCGATTCCCATTATCCGCTCCACGAGAAAACCCCTTGAAATGCTCAAAAAATGAGTAATTTCAAGGGGTTTTCGGCGTTTTTCGGTACTATTATTCTGTGCCGGTCGGCGGGGTCGATGTACGTTTTTGAGCGTTTTTAGACCCTTTTTTACTAACGGATTTACTAACGGAATAGAACCGCCGCATTTTTTTCGCGGCTTTGGACAAATCTTTTTCGGAAAGCCGGAGATAAAAATCGTGGACGGTTTTCCAATCGCTCCAGCCGCCGTGCCGCATGGTCTCTTCTTCCGACCATCCGAGATGATAGGCGAGGGAAGCAAAGCTGCGGCGCAGACCATGCAGGCCGACCTCCGGCAAACCGTTTGCGGCACAGATCCGGTTGATCTGCCGACGCACGCCGTCGCCGAGCGGGCATATATCGCCGTCGTGGTCTTTGAGAATTTCCAAAAGCCGGGGTATCACGATGGGAACGACGCGCTGCGAGCGGGCACTCTTGTTCTCGTCCCGGCGTATCCATTCGGCAGAGGATGTATAGACCGTGGCGCCGGAGACGGAAATCGTTTCGGCTTTGGGGTCGATATCCTCCGGACGGAGCGCGAAGATCTCCGAGCGGCGGAGAGAGTGCAGCGCAAGGAGCGCAGGAAGCTCGACGGGCGTGTCGCGGATCGCGTCAACGAAGGTTAGTATCTGCGCATAGTCCAGCCACGGAGTATCGGCCTTTGGGACGACGCCGAGATCCACGGGGTCAAACGGTATCTTCTGCTCCTTGTAGGCGGCGGCAACAAAGCCGAGCTCATTCTTCAGGGTTTTCTTTGCAACGCGCTGCGACTCTGCCGCAACGGCGCGCGGCCAGTTTATAGAGCGGATATCCTTATCCATACAGCCGGGAAAAGCGCTGTTTCGGATGCATTGGTAACTTCGCCTGGTGGACGGCGAAAGCATGGGGCGGTCTTCCAGATACTTATCGAGAAGAATGCCGAGCGTGAGCCGGGGGAGCGCGCTCTCTGCTTCCAGAAACCCGGCGCGGATGGCGAGGGCTTTGGTGCGGCACGCCTCTTCCGTCGGCTCGGTGACGTTCACGCCCTCGCGGCGGAGCTGCACCGTCCAGCTGCCGGAGGGGAGCTGCCGGGGAGCGGGGATCTTGAGCTTCTTTTCCTTCTCCCGGAGCTGTTTCTTTCCGCACCAGTTGCAATACAAAGAATTTTCCGGGATCTCGCGGGAACAGTTGCAGCACTTCATTCCTTTTCTCCTTTGCGCTGCCGGTGGCGGCGGCAGACGCGGACGACGACGAGGACGACCATCAGCGCGGCGATCGCGGCGCAGAACATCGAGAACACCGCGGCGAAGTTCCACTCGCCGCGGAAGAAGCCGACTTCCGTGCAGCGAAGATCCATGGTGACGCACCAGACGACCAGAACGAGGAAGAACGCACCGAGCATCAGAATGACCGTGCGGAGATATTCGATGTCCCGGACGGACGCTTCGTACCGCGCCTTCCAGTGGGCGGCGTCCTGCCGGGCAAGCTCCGACTCCGCGCGATCGCTCGGGGAGAGAATGCCGAACGTCTCATCCAGCGAGACGTGCAGCTCCCGGGAGATGCGCACGACCGTATCAAAGCTGGGGTTCGTGGATTTTGAAGAAAAGGCATATTCCACGGTGCTCGGCGACAGATCGGCGGCTTCGGCGATGTCCGGGAAGGTGCGTGTGCCCTTGGCCTCTCTCCAGCGGTTTTTCAGCGCGTCCATTTCGTTCATGTTCTCCGTCCTTTCGTTATTTTCGGGTTGAACCGGGATATATTCGTGTCGAAAAAACTGAACTCCGGCTCGACCGTAAAGCGTTCGGTTTCGGAATTTGCCGGGAACTGCTACGATACAGGCACAGCAGGACGAGCGGGACGCCCCGCGGCAGACGCCCGGGGCGAGCCTGCGGCACGGCCCCCCCGGGCGTTCGCCTACACTATAGCACCGTTTCCCGCCCTGCGGCGCAGAAAATATACAAGTTTGTCGGAATATACAAGAGAATGACCAAATATACAACAAAATGACAAGGGAGGAAGAAATGGACGAGCGGGAAAAGATCATCGCGGAGATCACGGAGCTGCTGAAGGATGCGGACGAGGAGGCGCTGCGGTTTATCCGGAGCTTTCTGAAAGCGGCGTAGAAAGAAGAAAGGACCCGTCGGAAACTCCGACGGGTTCTCTCTGTCAGTCGAACAAATCGCTGTGCGTACCGGTACGGGTGAGGCAGAGCGTCAGCTCACCGTGGGATATCTCGTAGATCAGAAGCCAGTCCGGTGTGATGTGACACTCGCGGCAGCCGATATAGTCGCCGGAGAGCGCGTGGTCGCGGTGCTTTTCCGGAAGGGGCTTTTCCTCGGCGAGAAGCTGCACGACGTTTTCCAAAAGGCGGACGTCGTAGCCGCGGCGGACGATGCGCTTATAATCCCGGCGGAAAGCTGCCTGGTACTTAATCGTCAGCATTGAGCGCCTCCATCAGATCCGCGACGGAGTGGAACGGGCCGCTCATGCCGATGCCGGCCTCGGCGTCCTCGATCGCCTTTCTCGTCTCGGCGTTCGGGATCTCCGCGCCGATCTCAAAGGGGATGCGGTATTCGCGGACAGCCTTTTTCGCAAAGACGGTGACGGCGGCGGTGACGGAAAGCCCCATGTCGGCACAGAACGCCTCGAACTGCTTCTTGAGTTCGCTGTCCATACGGATATTCATAACTGCGGTTGCCATATTATCAACTCCTTTGATGTTTGTATATACATTGTATTACAAAATATGCACAATGTCAACATGAAAAAGAGAGCGGGGATCATTCCCTGCTCTCTTTTTCGTCTGCGATGGAATTATAGATGTTCTCAAGGATCTGCCATTCGGGGGAATTGGGCTCGAAGCGCAGGAGCGACGTGATGAGGCGGGAGCGGAAGGATTCCGGCCGGTCGGCCAGGAGCTTTCGGACAAGCTCGCCGAGCTCCTCGGCGCGGGGCTTTATCTCGAACATCTCCCCTTCGCCATCGCGCAGCCAGGCTTCCCGCACATGGAACTCGCGGCAGATCAGCGAGACCGCCGCGTCGGACGGGACTGAGTGACCTAAATCCCAATTTGATACGGCGCCGCGCGTGATTTTAAGACGATCGGCGAACTCCTGCTGCGTGAGGCCGAGAGCTTTGCGCAGCTCTTTTGTTCTGGGTTCTGCGGACATAGGCAGCACCTCCTTTCGAGGACACTATAGCAGACAAAAAGCAAAAGCGCAAGAGAAAAATGCTTAAAAAATGCAAAAAGGGGATTGACAAATGCATTAAACAAGCATATGATTGCATCAAGAAAGCAAAGCAATGCAACGGAAAGGAGGGGGGTGAGGAAATGCGAAAAGACAAACTCAACCCGGAAGCAATTCCGATAGAGGTAGATTCGGATGTTCTTGCGCGTACTGAGCGCATGCTTCAACTTCAGCAGCCGAGTACAGATCCGCGAGGGAGAATTGCGGACGAAGATTACGAAGCACCTCAAGAACCTTAAAGTTGACAAGGGTTTCGTCGGGGATGTCCCAGATAAGATGGCAAAGCTCCTCGGCAAGAGAAGTGAGAAGCTGATTTGCTCCGAGGCGGCACAGCCGGGAAAGCGGATAAAAGATGATCCGCATACAGACGGCCTGCTCCGGTTCGTTCAGGGCAATCGTGAAGGAATCTGAATTGGAAAAGATGCAGGTGATCGGCGTATCGCCGAAGAGGCGGTTTTCTTTTTCCAACTGATCGGCGACAGCTACGAGAACCAGCGACAAAGCGAGGTTGATCTCCTGCGGAATCTGCGCATCGGAGCAAAAGACGATCCGACCGCGAAGCCGGGGGTCGAGAACCGGAGCGGGAGACGGAACGAAATTTACCAGATAAGACATGAGCGAACCTCCTTTTTTCTGAGTAAGACCAATCCAGAAACGGCGGGAGGATGGCAAAACAAAGCAATGCAACGCAGAAAGGAGGGGGTGAGCGGGTGGAAGAGGAGCTGGAGGAGCTGGAAGAGAGTGTGGACGCGATGAGAAAAGAGCTGATCCGGCTGCGCTGGAAAGCGGAAGCGCTTGAAACGGCGGTCGCCGTGCTATTCGGGATCGCGGGGGCGCTTCTCGTGGCTGCGGTGAAGATGCTGCTGTGTTAACCGCGGAAAAGCGAGACGAAGAAACGGAAAATCTCCATATGGTGCTCAACGATAAGGGCGGAAGCGACGCCGGAGACAAAGCAATGCAACGCAAGCGGTGCGATGAAAAATGCCGCGGAAAAGGGAGACCGGGGTGCGGCCTCCCTCCGGGAATCAGGCGACCTTCGAGACAAGGAAAGAAAACTCGTCTTCGGTCACGCCAAGAATTGAAAGAGCCTTCCGGCGAACGGAACGGCTCATTCTCTCGGTCCCGCGGTACAAACGGCAAAGCGTCTGAAAGGAGACACCGAGACGGCGTGCAAAGACGGCGTTGTCCTGCTTGTTCAGGAAGAACAGCACGAGACCCTCTTTTTCCGGGTGCGGCAATGTACCACCACCTTTCATCTCCGAGATGGAGATACAAAGCAGCACACAGCCGCGGCATTTTTCATCGTACCGCAGGAGCGGGAAAAACACAAGCGACAGGAGGTGAGGACATGAGCGAAAAGGAGAAGGCGCTGGCCGAGAAGGTGTGCGCGCTGCCGCCGGAGCTGCAGGAGAAGTTCGTGCAGCAGATCGACGGCGCGGCTCTGGCCGTGGAGTATATGCAGAGCAAGAAAAAGGACGAGAAGGAGGCGGGGTAAATGCCGAGGGTACGGCTGTGCGTTCCGGCGGAGCAGAGGAAGATCGAGGCGGATCTCACGGAGCACTGCACGGACGGCGCGAGGTACGCCGACATGGCGCAGATCGGGCGGTATCTCGGGATAGAGAACCGGAGGATCGTCGCGGAGTTTCTGGACGGGCTGCCGTGCTTCCAGCGCGGCACAAAGAAGAAGTGGCGCGTGGACGATCTGGCGGCGAGAATTCTGGAAGCGACGAAATAGGGGGGGACCCTCTCCGTCACGGCTGCGCCGCGCCACCTCTCCCGGAGGGAGAGACAAGAATTTTGAAAGGACGAAGAACGATGAAAGGTATTTGTTTTCTGTGCGGGAATTATGAACAGCTCGAAGAGCACCACATTTTCGGCGGAGCCCGGCGGCCTATTTCCACAAAGTACGGCCTGACCGTCCGCCTCTGCCCGTGGTGCCACCGGATCGACGCGGACAGCGCGCACCGCTCCGGCGAGACGGCGGAGCTTCTGCACCGCTACGGCCAGCACAAGGCGATGACCGAGCAGAGGTGGAGCAAGGAAGAGTTCGTCGCGCACTTCGGGAAGAACTATCTCGATGAGGCGGAGATCTGGGGGATCGAGCACCCGGACGACGGCTGGGACAACGAGAGCGCCTTTCATCTGATCGAGGAAGGGGCGGTGCTGCCGTTTTGAAGGACGAGTACATATGTTACCGGACAAAGTGCCGGTACCACGCCGGGCGCGTGGACGGGAACGTGCCGAGCTGCAACTACTTCTTTATCACCGGCGAGACAAAGACGAGCCGGGGCGAGGCCGACATCACCCGGAAATGCGGGCTGTACCGCACGGGGAAGACCGAAACAAGGCGGTCGCAGCCGATCGTCGTATCGGCAAAGAGACCGCCGGACAGGATGCCGAAGGCCCGGATGAGCACGGCCGGCAGGAAGAAGTACGACTGGGCGCAGTTCCGGGCGCTATGGGAAGAGGGCAAGCGGGACACGGAGATCGCGCGGGAGATCGGCTGCAATGCGGACACCGTGCGGCGGTGGCGGCGCCGGGCGGGGCTGGCGCCGAACGCGTTCCGGTATGTCATCGATCCGGAGGAGCTGAAGAAATGCTGGGCCGAGGGGCTGAACGATCCGCAGATCGCGGAGAGGCTCGGCGCGTCGAGGCCGTCGGTGTACAAGGCGCGAAAGAAGCTGGAGCTGCCGCCAAATGCTCCGCCGCGGAGGAAAGCGCCATGAAGACGTGCAGGGGATGCCCGCACATCGCGCTGGACCAGTGGCCGCAGGGGAAGCAGGCGGTGCGGTGCTTCTGCCGTGAGAACGGCGACAAGTTCGGGCGGGTGATTCATGTTGTTCGGGAGGGGAATCCGTATCCGGACAGTGTGAGGACGCCGGAGTGGTGCAAAAAGAAAGGAAAGATTCGATGATACCGAAAGAGACGAAGTGCAAATACTGCGGGCGGCCGGTGCTGTTCGTGCCGGGGCCGCGGGGGACGCTGTGCGTGGAAGCGTCGCTGACGCCGTACCGCTTCCGCCGGGCCGAAGAGGGCGAGCGCGACATGGTGACGCTCTACACCAACAGCGGCACGCCGCTGCCGGTCGTAGAGTGCGAGGAGGACGAGATGCGCGGGGCGGCGCACAGGTTCCATTTCTGCCCCAACAAAAAGAGAGAGAGGAAAACGAAATGAGCAGGAGCAAGGCAATGTTTGTCACGGCGATGATCATGGCGCTGATGAGCGCGGTGATCTTCTTCATCTGGCTGAACGGAAAGGGGTTCGGGATCATCGAGGCGCTGTTTGCGCTTTACGGCTACATCTCCTTCGCGGCGGACATCTGCCGCTGGATGCGGCTGCCGGACGCGGCGCTGCTCCGGAGAGGAGGGCGGCACGGATGAAGCCCTGCCCGTTCTGCGGCGCAGAGGCGCGCCGCTCCATTGCCCCGGCGAAGGGGCATCCGATGGGGACATACATCGCGACGATCCGCTGCGTTGCCTGCGGCGCGGAGATGCACACGCTGTACCCGGCGCCGCCGGGGATGAAAGATCCGCAGCGGCAGGCAAGGCTCGAGATCGAGCGGCGGTGGAACAGGAGGGCGAAGGATGCGTGAGCGGGTCATGTGGGCTTGCGGGGCGTGCGCCGCTATGGCGGCGCTGCTCGCGGTGCTGGGGCATATCTTTTAGCCGAAACGGGCGGAAAGCCCGTCGCATGGGGATGGCCGCCCATGCCTGAAGATGGCAGGCCGGAGAAAGGACGGATGTGTATGCCGGTCATGGAAAAGATCGAGCGGCAGCAGGCGAAGGAAAAGGGGCGCACCGCCGCGTGGATGGTGGGCGAGCAGCTCAAGGACATGGCACGGCGGGAGCCGGAGAGCGCGGAGCTGCTCGACAGGGATCTTGATATCCCGGAGATGAGCATTCAGCAGGCCGAGAAGAAGATCAAGGCATACGCGGACGCGCATAAGACCGGGAACTTTGCGTGCGTGACGGGCGCGGAGACCGAGCGGATTTTGCGGGAGTTTTACGGGCTGGCGGCGCGGGCGGAGCAGAGCCCCGCCCCTGCGGGCGGCGTTGAGGGCAATGCCGAGATCATCGATCTGGGGGCGTTTTTATGACTCTCTCGGAAACGCCGCCGGAAGGGCTGCTCGACTGGGTAAAGGCGCAACGGCTTAACTGGCGGGATTATTTCATCTACCGCGCCGGACGGCAGACGGATCCCCTGACGGGGCTGCGGCACAAATGCGCGGACGCCGTATGCTCGGCGTGCGGGGAGACGGTGAAGATGCCATATGTGCCGGGCGGCGGCTGCGGCCACGCGGGGTACAGCGCGCCGTTCGGCTTTCGCCACCCGGTGAGCGGGGATGCACTTATAAGCGGCGACAGGCTCGCCTGCCCGATGTGCGGCGAGGCGGTGGAGGCGCGGCATGTGTCAAACGCGCGGCGTCTCGAACGCTGCGTCTGGCCGATGACGGCGGAGGCGCGGGGCGGGAAGCTGCTGCTCTATCTCTGGCGGGTGTGCCGGGACGTGGAGAAGAGCGGGCGCGTCACATGGCGCGTTGACCCGTGGGAGGTATACGCCTTCGGCGGGACGAGCGCCGCGCGCTGGCGGCACTGGCGGAAATTCACGACCGCGACCTACATTATCCCCGGCTGGCAGGAGCGGAAACGCTTCGGCGACACGATGTTCGACGTGGATCTTGTGTACTGCCCGGAGGGGCTGGCCAACGTCTACGCGCAGACGGAGTGCGCCGACTGCAAGCTGGAGACCTACATGGACATAGAGACGGAATACCGCTTCCCGGTCACATGGATGAAGCTATGGCAGCGGCACCGCACCGCCGAGGCGCTGATGGCGCCGAACGCGAAGAAGCTCGCGGCGGCGCTCATCGCCGAGGGGAAGCGCTCTCCGGCGTATAACAAAAACTGGTCGGAAAGGACCGACGTACTGCACGGCGCGGACTGGAAAAAGCGAAAGCCGCACGAGATGCTGCGGCTGACGAAGGAAGAGCTTGCCTGCTTCAACGGCGCGGAGGACGCGCCGAAGCGTCTGAAGGCGCTGCTGCTCGCGCGGAAATACGGCGTGGCCTGCCGTCTCGGCGAGGAGGTCACGAAGGTAACGGAGAGCCAACAGGAGGACTTTTTGAAGCGCGGCGTGCTGCCGGCAAAGGCGGAGAGGTATCTTGACAGGCAGGCGGCGCGGTATAAGAGCCGGCTGTGGCCGGGGTATCTGCTGGACTACTGGAATATGGCCGAGAAGCTCGGCGAGGATCTCGGCGACCGGGACGCGATGTGGCCGCAGAATCTCCGGCGGGCGCACGACCGGATGCAGGAGCGGCAGAAGGCAAAGGCCGCCGCGGAGCGGCGGGAGCGTTTTCAACAGCGGTATGAGCGCATGAAGAAGTATGCGTTCGAGGACGGCGGCATCTTCATCCGCCCGTGCGCGACGGAGGAAGAACTCGTCGCCGAGGGCAAGGCGCTGCACCACTGCGTCGCCTCCTACGCCGAGCGGCACGCGCGGGGCGGGCTCACGATCTTCTTCATCCGGCGGAAGGACAAGCCGGATGAGCCGTGGTTCACACTCAACTTCAACGAGAAGCAGCTCTCGGTGACGGAGAACCGGGGCATGCGCAACTGTGCGCGCACCGAAGAGGTGCGGAACTTTGAAAATACATGGCTGGAGTGGGTACGCTCCGGCCGGAAACGGAGGACAAGCGCAGCGTGAATGACATTATCAAGACCGAGGACATGACGCCGGAGCAGCTCGGCGGCGAGATCCGGCTGCTGACGCGGCAGGCGCGGCAGATGGTGCTGGAATACGGCATCCAGATCGGGTACCGGCTACAGCTTGCGAAGGACAAGGTAGGCGAGGACTTCGCCGGATGGGTGGAGCGCGAAACGGAGATCAGCAAGTCGAGCGCGTACCGCTTCATCAAGCTCTACAACGAGTACGGGGCCGCGCAGGGGTCGCTTCTGGGCGTGGAGAACATTTTCCCAACGTTGGGAAAAATCAGTGTTTCCAATGCTTTGCGGCTTTTGGCCGTGCCGGAGGAGGAACGCGAGGAGTTTGCCCGCGAGGTGGACGCCGAGCACATTTCGGCCCGCGATCTCGAAGAGGCGATCCGCGAGCGGGACGAGGCGCGAAAGAGTCTGGAGACGGCGGACAGGGAGCTCGGGGCGGCGCAGAAGGCGCTGCGGGACGCCGAGGCCGAGCTTGCCGAGACGAAGGACGCGCTCGAGGATCAGCGCGTGAAGCGCGAGGACGCCGAGGACGCGGCGCAGAAGATGGAGGCGATGCTGCGCGAGACGGAGAACCGCCCGGTGGAGGTCGCCATCGACGAGACGGCGGTGCAGAGGGCCGTAGAGGAGGCGAAGGCCGCCGCCGCGGAGGAAAAGAAAAAGGCCGTGGCCGAGCTGGAAAAGCGGCTGAAAGCCGCGGAGAGCGCCGCGAGGGACGCCGGAAAGAGCGCGGGCGCGGCGGCGGAAAAGGCCAGAGCCGAGGCCGAAGAGCTGCGAAAACGGCTCGCAGCCGCGCAGAGCGGGGCGAACGAGGTGATATTGCTCGTGAAGCTCGCGCAGGAGAACTTCAATCTGGCAGTGGAAAAGCTGCATGTGATGAAGAGCACGGACGGCGAGACGGCGGGAAAGCTGCTCGCGGGGACGAGGAAGATTTTGGAAACGCTGATCGGGAGGTGCGGATAATACGCGCCGGAGGAATAAAAGGACAGAAAAAGCCCGCCGGGAGACCGGCGGGCGAAGGCGTATTCAAGAACGGCGGTAGGTATCAAAGTCCACGTCCACGAGCGTGACGATCTCGCCGGGTTCGTGCTCCGGGGACAGCGACGCGGGAGCGGGAACGGCGCGGCCGGAATCTTCCTCACAGATACCCCAGAGGCCGATGGCCTCGCGCGCCATGTCGATACATTCGGGGACGGTATCGCCCTCGGTATTGATATCCAGACCGGGGACACGGACGGCGTAGCCGCCGGACGGATCGGGCGTGAGGACAATGGGATAAACGGCTTTACCGGATTTGGCCAGCCGGACGGCGGGCATATACACGTCGATCAGGGCGCTGCGCTCGTTTGCGTCCATATGCAGAGATTCCAGGGACGACGGCGTGGGGATCTTCTCTCCGTCCTCTTCCATGCCGAAAAGCACGCAGCCGAGGAGCTCCCTGGCAGAGCGGAAAGCGTCGTCCTGCGTTTCGCCGCTGGTGGCAACGTCGAGATCCGGGAACACCACGGCGATCTCCTGCCCCGGCTCATAGGTGAACACGGCAGGGAAACAATAGCGGTCTTGCTGTTTCATTGCGAACTCCTTATTGGCGCGGCGGATGGCCATACTCGCGTTCCATGGCGGAGCGGGTGACGACCCATTGCTTGCCGAACTTCTGGACATCGACGCCGACGGTGAGCTTCCGGTATTCCACGGCCTTGCGCAGGGCGCTTTCGCTGAGACCCCATAAACCGGTGGCGTCGGCGAACGAGAGCAGACCGGAGAACGGGCTTTCGGCGGCGACGCCGTGCTCCCACAGCTCCTCGGCGGAAATGTCGATCTCGTCCGACCATGAAACGCCGTAGCCGCCGGGATCGACGGCGGCGGACGCCCAGAGCGCGGGAGATTCCCGCAGCGGGACATACACCTCCATGCGGTCGAAGAGCGGGCGGAAGTCGTAGGACTTCACGGAGCCGTCCGAGAAATTGGCGAGGAGCCTATAGTCCGGAAGCGGCGTGACGGATTTGAGTTTATGAAACATGAGATACCTCCTTTCCGGAAAGCTCCTGCCTCATTCGAGAGGCGGGAGCACGCGGAACGACTGCGTTTTCCACATGGTGAGAAGCTCCTGCTGGTACGCGGAAGCCCATTCGAGGACGAGGGCGCGGGCTTTCGTGGGAAGGTCACATTCTTTGAACGTGAGCGTGTTGAGATCAAGGACGCCGTTCTTCTCTCCATAAAGAATGTGGACGTGCGGGGGATTGTGCTCTCCGTCGAGAAGATACATTTTCACGATGATCCCATAAAATCGGGCGACTACCGGCATGATAATGCCTCCTTTCGTTTGTGACTACATTATATCACGATACCGTGATATAAGCAAGAGGAAATTTCCGGTTTGATTTCTGCTGCCGGGGACGGCGGCGGAAATGAGGGCGGAAACAATCCCTCAGTCAGCCTGCGGCTGACAGCTCCCTTCGCACAAGGGAGCCTTTACACCTTATATAATTCGCGTGCGCGTGCGCGAATTTTTGCGGACTTGTTAAAAGGATAACTTAACGACCGAGGAGGAAAAAGGAGTGCTTGCGCTGATGGAGTACAAGATCATAGCGGGACCGGTGGAGGAGATCCGCCGCGCGATGATGCCGACCAACCGGGAGGATCGCCGCGTCCGGCGGGGAACGAGAGCTAAGAAGTCCAGCATCAGGAAAATTCTCCGGAATGAGATCAACGCCGTAAAGAGCCTTGCCCGAACGCTCAACTGCAATTTTGTCTGCGGGGATCTGTGGCTCACGCTCACCTTCCCGGAGGAAGAAATATCCTGGGAGACCGCTCAAACGGTGTTCGGCCGGTTTATGCGAAAACTCCGCGCGTCGTATCGGAAGGTGCACGGAAAGAATCTCATCTACGTGTACGCGGAGGGAAGAAAAAGCGGAGAGCTGGATGCCCGCCCGCATTATCACATCGTCCTCCCGGCGATGGACTATGAGCTGATCTGTGCGCTCTGGCCGAAGGAAGCTGTCAGCTACCGGCGTCTGGACGGGCGCGGAGACTATACGGGCATTGCACGGTACATGATCTCCAACGCCAGGGGCGAGGAGGGAAAGAAGAAATACCATCCCTCGCGCGGGCTGGAGAAACCGATATACACCGAGCCGGTGCCGGTGTATGCCCACAGTAAGATCAAGCTGCCGAAGGACGCTTCCATCCGCGAGCAGACCGAGACGCGGGACGAGGAGAGCGGATTCTATAGCGCCTATGTCCGCTACGTCCGCAAGGAGAAGGAAAGAAAAGGCAACGGCGCGCGCGTCTCTGCGCGTTCAGATAAAACAAATGTCGGCGGGGCCTCCGCGAAGACGGAGGTGATGCGGCGTTGAAATTCCGGCCGATGAAGGGCTGCGGGGCGGTCTGGCAGCAGCGCATTGTCCATGCGTTTCTGGAGGCGTACCGCAATTTGCCGCCGGCGGAGCAGGACGAGATCCGGAAAACGATAGAGACCACAGCGAAAGGGCGGGCCGAGGGGCGTGCCCTCATCGCCGTTCTGCTGAAAAACAAATCGCCGGAGACGGCGAGCCGCGAGACGAGCGTGCCGGTGGGCAGGATCTACGAGCTGCGCCGGGATTTTTATGCGGCGTATTGGCCGATGTGAGGAGGGAAAGTAATGGCAAAAGACATTACACCGCAGCAGCGGAAATTCGTACAGGAATATCTCAAATCCGGGAACGCCACCGCCGCCGCTATCGCCGCGGGGTACAGCGCGAGGAGCGCCGCGTCGCGCGCGTCGAAGCTGCTGGAGACGCCGGGCGTGATCGAATACCGGCGCTCGCTCGAGAAGAAGCTCTTCGACGAGATGGGCATCTCCAAGGAGTGGATCGGCACGCGGCTCGTGGAGATCGTGAAAGCATGCATGGAGAAGGTCCCGGCCTACCGCTGGAACCCGGAGACGCGCCGGGACGAGAGAAACGGCGAGAAGCTGCTCGACGCCAACAGCGCCATCCGCGCGCTGCACGAGCTCAACGAGCACATGAACTTCGCGGACGGCGAGCAGAGCGCCGCCGAGAGCATCGAGGACTGGCTCGCAAGGCAGGAGGGATCGAAGCTGTGAACCCGTGCATCGCCAGGGACTACATCGAGAACTGCCTGAAGATCAAGACGAAGAGCGGGACGGTCGTGCCGTTCCGGCTGAACGACGCGCAGCGAAAGCTCTACGCCGTGGCGAAGCGCCAGCAGGACGCGGGGAAACCCGTGCGGCTCATCATCCTCAAGGCCCGGCAGCTCGGCTTTTCCACACTGACCGAGGGTCTCATCTTCCACGCCTGCGCGACGCGGAAGAACACGAACGCCCTCATCGTTGCGCACCGCGAGGACGCGACGGCGAACCTCTTCCGGATGAGCAAGCTCTTCTACGACGAGCTGCCCGCGCCGGTGAAGCCGATGATGCGATCCTCCAACGCGCAGGAGCTGGTGTTTGAGAACCCGTCCAAGCTCCGCAGCGAGCGGGAGGCAAGGCCGGGGCTGCGCTCCCGGATCCGCTGCGCCACGGCGGGCGGGCGCGGCATCGGACGATCCGACACGCTGCAATGCGTGCATCTTTCGGAGTACGCCTTCTGGCCGGACGGCGCGGACGGGAAAGCCTCCACGCTTGCCGGCATCTTGCAGGCCGTGCCGAGTCTGCCGGGCACGATGGTCGTCATCGAGAGCACGGCAAACGGCTTCGAGGACTTCAAGGAGCGATGGGACGCCGCCGTGGCCGGGGAGAATGACTTTGAGCCGGTATTCTTCGCATGGTTTGAAAACCCGGATTACTCTATGCCCGTTGTATCGGGGACGGAATGGACGCCGGAGGAGCGGGATCTGCGGGACGCATATCACCTGACGGACGAGCAGCTCCAATGGCGGCGCTGGTGCATTGCGAACAACTGCGGCGGGAGTCTGGACATGTTCCGGCAGGAGTATCCGGCAAGCCCGGGCGAAGCGTTCCTGCACAGCGGCACGGGCGTATTCGACAACGAGCAGATCGTCCTGCGGCTGGAGCGGCTGCCCGAACCGGTCGGGCGCGGCGAGTTTGCAAACGGCGAGTGGACGGAGAGCGAGACCGGCGCGATCACGCTCTACGAGCTGCCGGAGGAGGGCGTTCCGTATGTGCTCGGCGGCGACACGGCGGGCGAAGGCTCGGACTACTTCACGGCCGTTGTTATCAACAACGTCACGGGCAGGATCGCGGCGAAGCTGCGGCAGAAGTACAGCGAGCCGGAATATGTCCGGCAGATCTACGCGCTCGGGAGATTCTACAACGACGCGCTCGTCGCCATCGAGACGAACTTTTCCACCTACCCGGCGATGAAGCTCCAGGAGATGGAGTATCCGAACCAGTACAGCCGCGAGCGGGAGGACACGTACACGCGGCAGATGAAGAAGAGCTTCGGCTTCCGCACCGACCGGCAATCGCGCCCGCGCGCCATTGCGAATCTCGTGGAGGTATTCTCCTCGCACCCGGAATGGTTCACCGACCGGGAGCTGCTCGAAGAGATGCTGACGTTCTGCTACAACGAGGATCACCGGCCGGAGGCGCTCGCCGGGAAGCACGACGACCTTGTGATGGGCGCGGCGATCACCTACGCGGTGCGGCACCAGCAGCGGATGACGGTGCTCACCGAGCCGGAGAAGCCGAGAGAAAAGCTCATCGACCAGATGAAGCGGCAGAAGCGGACGCGGAGAGTGTATTGAGAAACAGGACAGGGAAAAACCTGTCCTGTTTTTGCGTTTGTGTATTGACATATGTATCCACATAATATATAATGACTTATGTGGATACGAAAGAGAGGTGATACAATGTCTCCACGAACAGGCAGACCCACCGACAACCCGAAGCAGCTTAGCACCCGCGTTAGACTGTCGCAGGAGGATGTAGACCGCTTGGAGTACTGCGCGGAGAAAACCGGGCAGAGCAAGGCCGACATTATCCGGCAGGGTATCAAGTCGGTGTACGACCGTCTGAAACAGGAAGAATAAAAAATCCCCCCGTGTTGGCTATCTTGGCGGACTGACAACACAGGGAGACCCATTACCGACCTTTTGCAAGGAGGGCGTAAATAATATTACTATGCCCTCTTTCAAAGGTCAAGGACAATTTGAAGGAGGTTTTTCTATGCCCAAAAGCACAAACCCGGTAAAAGTCATCCGTGAGAAATGCCTTGACTGCTGCTGCGGCAGCATGAAGCAGGTAGAGCTATGCCCCTGTGAGAGCAACTGCCCACTGTGGCCGTTCCGCTTCGGGAAGAATCCTTTCCGGAAAAAGGCCAAACGGACGGAAGAACAGAAGGCGCGGATCGCAGCTTCGATGTTGAGAAAAAACAGCGCTATAAACGAGGCGGAGACGAGCGAGACGGTCGGGTAAGGTAAATATATTCCCTGACCGCGAAAATCAAAAAATCCTCGCTGTGATAGAGAAAAAATACGAAAGACGCGAAACGGGAGGCTGTGATGCGTTCCGTTTCGCGGGAGAAAGGAACAGAGAGTATGAATAACGATACAGAGACGAAAATCGAGGAGATCGTGCGGATGCTGCGCCGGATGGATATACGGGCGCTGCGGCGGGTGTATTTCTTCCTGTTGGGAATGATTTGAAAGGAGTCTGGGGCATGAAAAGCAATACGGCAACCATCGAGCGGGAAAAGACCATCGAGGAGATCATCGGACTGTTGGCCGACACGGACGACGAGGCGCTGCGGTTCATACGGAGCTTCTTAAAGGCGGCATGAGAGTAACGCAAACAGGATTATAATCACGGGTAATATTTCACAGAAATTTTTCGACCGGAGCGGGAAACCGCTCCGGTTTTGCTGTTTTCGGGGCTGAAACCGCCTGTTGTACCAATGGGTTTGACGATTCGTGAAAAATCAACAAAAAAGTCGCCGAGCACGGACAGATATTTCGGGTTAACCTTTCATCAGCAAGCAAAAATACATCGCGGCCGCGGCAGTACAGCGGCAGAAAGGAACCCCGCATGGATATCGAGAACATGGAAGTCGAAACTCCGGAAGAGGGCACGGAGGGCGGCGTCGTGACCGCAGAGGAGACCGGAGCTGAAGCGGAGGGATCCGCAGGCGAAAAGAAGCAGGAGGCCGCCGAACCTGCCAGACAGAGCCGGGAGGAAAACGCCAGATACCAGGCGGCGCGCAAGGCCGGAGAGGCGGCGGGCTTCAAGAAGGCAGCGGAACGCTACGGCGCGGCGGTGGCCAAGCTGGGGCTGAGCGATCCGGACGGCGGCGGGGCGATCGACTCGCTGGATGTGCTGGAATCCTATGCCGACAAGACCCGCGCGGCGCGGCTCAAAAAGGCCGCGGCGGAGAGCGGACGCACCGTGGAGGATCTGGAAGAGGAAGAGGACGCCAAAGAGGTCGTCCGACGCCAGAAGCGCGAGCGGGCAGAGAAAGAGAAGGCCGAGGCCGAGGCGAAGCGCCGGAGCGACTGGGTAGCCCAGGACGCCGCGGCATTCCTCCGGGAGCACCCGGACGTGGACCTCCGCAAGCTCGACGCGAACGACAAATTCCGCCGCTTCTGCGGCAGCCGCTACGGGAAGGAGCCTTTGGGCGACCTGTACGACGACTGGAAGGAGCTTGTCGGAGAGGACGCCGCCGCAAAGGCGGTGGAAAAGTCTGCCGCAAAGGCCGAACGCTCCACGGGAGCGGGCGGAGGCGGCGTATCGGATGGGCTGACGGCCGCCCAGCAGCGGGAGCTTGACGAATGGAACCGCAGCTACCCGCAGATGAAAATGACCGCCAAAGAATTTCTGAAACGATGAAAGGAGAACATCATGCATCCTGTACAGAATGCGGACGGCGGCAGCGTATTGCAGACCGCCCGCAACTACCCCATTGACGCGGCGACCGTGATCGACGCGGGCGCCGTGGTGAAGCTTTCCGCCGGCAAGGTCGTTCTGGCCGCCGCTGCGGAGACCGGCGGTATCCTCGGCATTGCCGCGGAGTTCCACTCCGGCAAGGAGGACGCGCTCAACCTGCGCGCGAACGGCAAGGAGATCCTTGTCTGCGACAACCCGACGCTCATCTTCGAGTGCCCGGCGCCGACGATCAAGGCCGCCTCCGGCAGCGCCGCGACCATTGTACCGGCGGAAGGCGATGTGGACGCCGCCGCCGCGGACGACGCTTTCAACAACGCGATCCTCGTCCTGAAGGAGAAGGCAGCGAACAGCACGAACACCGACGCGCTCGGCACGCAGATCGTCGTGACCGACTACACCAAGACCGGCACGGTGATGACGAAAGCGAGCGGCGGCACGCCGTCCGCGGGCGACGTGTACGAAGTCTACCCCGTGATCGGCGCCGCGATCGGCGGCGTTGCGAGTCTCGGCGACAAGCGCCTCGGCATCACGCTCAAGACCGTCGGCGCGACGAAGATCCGCTGCATCGGCCACGACTACGAGCGCGGCACCATTAAGCTCATGGCGATCGGCCATGCGCTGACCTAAGGAGGGAAAGAAAATGCCTAACAATTTCGGAAACTGGAAGACCGACAACTACAAGTTTGTCGGCAAGGCGTTCGACTTTGCGTATGCCGACCGTCTCAATAAGCTCTCGCCCGTCGTGGGCGAGGTGAACGCCAAGAGCATCGACTATGAGCTGACCGGCTCCGGCGGCTACGGAGAGGCGATGGTCTATGACGGAAACAACCTGAACACCGCCGAGCTGCACCGCGGCTTTAAGACTGTGATCACGCCGGTGGAGTACACGCTTTCCGTCCCTGTCGGCTACAAGCAGGCGAAGATCGACAAGATGGGCGAAACGAAGAAAGTCGGCACGAAGCTCGGCGACAGCATGGCGATCACGGTGTATCTGCATGTGCTGCGCATGTTCGCCAACGCCTGGAACACCGACGGCCGTCACAACGGCGGCGACGGCGTGAGCTGGGCCAACGCCGCGCACCCTGTCGCCTCGCGCGGATCGCAGGGCCGCCGCTTTGAGGTAGACGCGGATGCGGGTACGTACTCCAACGTCTCCACGGACGCGTTCTCGGTCTCCGCTATTACGGCGGCGCAGGCGCGCGCCAACCGTTTCGTGACGCCGGACGGCATGCCGTTCCTGTGCGATCTCGACACGGTGCTCATCGCGCCGGAACTGGAGGAAAAGGCGAAGAAGATGTTCGGAGAGAACTCCCGTCTGACGCCCATGCTGAACCCGGACGACAACACGAATGCCGCGAACCCCGTGTACGGCATGCGCTACATCGTCATGGGCGGCGGCGCGGACGGCTTCACGGGCAAACAGTGGGCGGTGTGCGACCGCCGACTGATGAAGGAGATCGTGAACATCGTCTACAACACGCGCCCGACCGTCATGCAGCAGGAGCAGGACAACCCGCTGATCGATCTTTACACCGCGTATGCCGACTTCGGCGTGGGCTGGGGCGACGCGCGGCAGATCATTTTCGGCGATCCGGGCTGATTTCGACGGAAACCCGCTTCGCTGGGCTTTCCGTCGATGGGGATGCGGCCTGCTGCAGCGCACTCGCTGCGCTCGCACGTTTGCAGGCCGAGAAGAGTTTTCTCCGACGCACATGTCGCCGGAGAAAACGATTTAAAATCCTTTTGCGCCTGCGGGCGCAAACTCTGCGAGGCAGGAGAAAGGAAACGAATATGATGAAAATTGACCGCGTGCTCGCCGTTGCGGCGGGCACGAAGGAGACGAAGGTGGACTGCCACTGTCAGACCGCCGTTGTTTCCAACAACAGCGCGAACGTCGTGTACATCGCGCCGTATGACCCGAACAAGGCGCTGACCGCCGCGGCGGGCTTCCCCGTTCCGGCCAACACGGTGCTGCAGGTGCCGTTCGCCGCCGGAGAGCTGGCGGTCGTCGCTTCGGCGGCATCCACGGACGTGCGGTTCCTGCTGCTGGACTGAAAGGAGAACGGTATGGACAACTTCTGGAAAGCGATCATCACGGCCGCTGCGGCGGCGCTGATGGCGTATCTCCGCCAGCTCGTTATCCCGGTGGCGGTACTGATCGCGGTGATGATCTGCGATTACGTCACGGGAATGACGGCGGCGTGGATGAACAAGGAGCTTTCAAGCCGCAAAGGGATCCAGGGCGTGATCAAGAAGGTTTTCTATCTGATGATCGTGGCCGTGGGCATGGGCATTGATTATCTCATCACGATGCTCGGCGGCAAGCTCGGCGTACAGCTGGATGTGAATTTCATTGTGGGTCTGCTGGTGATCGTGTGGCTCATTATCAACGAACTTATCTCCATTCTGGAGAACAGCGGGAAGATCGGCGTGCCTATGCCGGGATTTCTGATGAAGCTGCTCGACCGTCTGAAACAGACCGCCGAAAAGAAGGCGGAGATGGAAGCCCCGCCGGACAACTGACATTTGGGAAGGAAACAGGGCGGGGCGACTCGCCCTGTTTCCGCAAGGAGGAATCAACATGACGCTCGGAGAAGCGAAAAACAAGGTATACATGCTCCTCGACGAGCACAGCGCGGGCGGCGAGATCGAGCACGACGAGGACATCGAGAAGAAGATGACCGCGTTCTTCGACATGGCGCAGAAGACGCTTGCGCAGATCAAGAAGATCGTTCGGGAGGAGACGATCCGGCCGGTATCCGGCGTGACGGCCTACGACATGCCGGACGACTTCTACGCGCTCTACCGCGTGTGGGCGGACGGCCGCCCGGCGACGAACCGCTTCCGCTGGCGGAGCGGGCAGATCATCATCCCGGAGGGCAGCGCTTCAGAGGTGATCGTCGAGTACTACGCGCAGCCGCGGACCATCGGCGCGGACGCGGCGGACGATTATGAATTCGAGATCGCCGAGGACGCCTGCGAGTGCATGCCGTACTATGTAGCGGCGCAGCAGCTCCTCCCGGATCTCGTGATGGACTACGGCGCGATGCTCCAGATGTACAACTACCAGGCGAGTCTGCTCAAAACGACGCAGCCGGGCGAGAACCGGCGCATCGCGCAGAGCCTGTTCCGGGGGTGAGCCATGGCGAAGAAAACCGGAGTCAGCATCCGGCAGCGCGTATACAAGACGTTCCGCGGCGCGGACTTTTCCACAGACCCGTCGCTCGTGGACTATTCCCGAAGTCCGCTGTGCACGAACATCGTGGCGGACGGCGGCGGAATGCCGCAGAAGCGGCTCGGCTGGCGGACACTGTGGAAGAAGGACAAGCCGGTATACGGCCTGTTCGCCGGAAAGTTCAACGGCGCGGAGAAAAAACTCGCCCACATCGGAACGGTGCTCTACGCCTGGGACGATGAGACGGCGCCGGCGCAGATCCTCACGGGGCTGCCGGAGAGACGCTCACACGCCGCGTATCTGGCCGGGAAGCTCTGGATAGTAACGGGGGGCGGATTCTACGTATACGACGGCACAGCGGCGCACAGAGCCTCACAGAACGCCTACGTCCCTACGACCGTTATCACGCGCATGCCGTCCGGCGGCGGGCAGAGCTACGAGAACGTAAACATGCTCACGCCGTACCGGAAGAACGCCTTCCAGACGGACGGCACAACAAAGGAATTTCAGCTCGACGGGGATATCGACGCGACCGGCACAGTCAAAGTCTGGGTGTTCGGAGAGGAGACGACGGCGTTCACGCTCGACCGCGAGAAGGGCATCGTCAAGATGACCACGGCCCCGGCAAAGCCGCTGGCCGGTTCGGAGGACGGACTGGTCGTGCAGTTTCCGCACACGGTGGAGGGCTACACCGACCGCATCGACAAGTGCACGATCATCACGACCTACGGCATCGGAACGAACGACCGCGCGGTGCTCTCCGGAAATTCAGACCTACCGAACGTGGACTGGACGAGCGGGATGAACGATCCGACGTACTTCCCGGACCTTTTGTACAACGAGGTCGGGAGCGAAGCAACGGCGATCCTCGGGTACTGCCGGCTGGGAAAGTCACTCGGCATCGTGAAGGAGGACAACGGGCAGGACAGCACGATCTATCTCCGCACGGCGGAATTGCAGGACAGCGAGATCGCGCAGCCGCAGCAGCAGGCCGTGGCGGGCGTCGGATCCATCGCGCCGGGGAGCTTTGCCTCCCTGCTGGACGACCCTCTCTTCCTATCGCGTACCGGGGTGATGGCCGTGGCCACAAACTCGTATACGAGCGAGAAGATCACGCAGGGGCGCAGCTTCTACGTAAACAACCTTCTCAACGACGAGCCGGAGCGGGAAAAGGCCGAGGCGGTGATCTGGAACGGCATGTACATGCTTGCCTTCCCGAACGGCCACGTTTACGCGCTGGACGGGCGGCAGAACAAGAGCTACCGGAGCGCAGCGCTCGGCGACTACGTGTACGAAGGCTACTACTTTGAGAACATCCCGGCGTCCTGCTGGATGAACCGACGAGCGGGCGCGGAAGAATCGCTGTATTTCGGCACGGCGGACGGGCGGATCTGCAAATTCAACACGGACGTCGAGGCCATGAGCCGCTACAGCGACGACGGCGCGGCCATATCCGCGGTATGGGCGACGAAGTATGACGATGACGGCACGCCCGCCATTCTCAAAACGCTGCTCAAGCGCGGCTGCTGCGTGACGATCAAGCCGTATGCGCGCTCGAGCGCCGAGGTATACATCCGTGCCGACCGCACCGGCGGCCACGAAAAGAAGGTCGCCGGAAAGCCGATGGACATTCTGGACTTTTCCGACATCGATTTTGAGCGGATCACGTTCAACACGGACGAGAGCCCGCAGGAGATCTTTCTCAACCGCAAGGTAAAAAACTACAAGCGCTTGCAGGTCATCGTCCGGAACGCCGAGCCGAACGAGGGGTTCGGTATCTTTCAGATCACAAAGCACTATGTCACAGGCAATTACGCAAAGAGGTGAAGAGAAAAATGAGCATACAGGAACAGAAGATCACGGAAGCCGCCATTGCCGCGAACGGCGTGCAGAGCCAGCCCGACAAGCTGACCGGCACGGCGGCGCAGAACAAAAAGGTATTCGACGCGCTGGTGACGGCGGTGGTGAGAGAGCGCTTCAACGCGCTTCTTGACGAGCTGACCGGAACGGGAGCGGCCGGGCAGCTCGGCATCACGGCGATCTCCGGCTTTTCGGCAGACAACATCCAGTCGGCGCTCGAAGAGATCATCGTGGCGATGCAGGAGATCACGCAGGGCAGCGTTATGGACGGGAGCATCACGCTCGCAAAGCTCGCCGCGGAGGTGACGGCGGCGGCGCTCGGCGGCGCTCCGGCGAGCCACACGCACGCAGCGTCGGCCATCACGTCCGGTACGCTCGCCGCAGCGCGCATCCCGGTGCTGGACGCTACGAAGCTCGGCGAGGGAAGCGAGGGC
>CALAAN010000291.1 GCA_937884915.1 uncultured Oscillibacter sp. | reverse complement strand
GATTAACGCTTGGAGAACTGAGGCGCACGACGGGCGGCCTTGAGACCGTACTTCTTGCGCTCCTTCATACGAGGATCGCGCGTGAGGAAACCGGCCTTCTTCAGGACGGTGCGATACTCGGGGTTGACCAGCAGCAGGGCGCGGGCCACGCCGTGGCGCAGAGCGCCGGCCTGACCGGACACGCCGCCGCCCTCGACGGTGGCAACGATGTCGACCTTGCCGAGCTCCTCGGTAGCGGCGAGGGGCTGACGGACGACCATCTTCAGGGTCTCGAGACCGAAATACTCGTCGATGTCGCGGCCGTTGATGATGATAGCGCCGGTGCCGTTCTGGAAGAGGCGAACGCGGGCGACGGAGGACTTTCTACGGCCGGTGCCGTACAGATAAGGCTTCTTGGACTGATACATTCTTCTCTTCCTCCTTAGACTTCGTAGGCTTCGGGCTTCTGGGCCTGCTGCTCGTGGGTGTCACCAGCGTAGATGTGCAGGCGCTTCAGGGAGTCCTTGGTCACGGTGTTGCGGGGCATCATGCCGCGCACGGCCACGCGCATCGCAAGCTCGGGCTTCTCCTGCATGAGGATGCGATACTTGGTCTCCTTCAGACCGCCGACCCAGCCGGAGTGCGTACGATAGTACTTCTGCTCCATCTTGTTGCCGGTGAGGATGGCCTTGGAAGCGTTGATGATGATGACGTTGTCGCCGCAGTCGGCGTGCGGGGTGTAGGTGACTTTGCGCTTGCCGCGGAGCAGATCAGCCGCAGCAACGGCGGTCTTGCCCATGGGCTTGCCGGCAGCATCGATGACGTACCACTTACGCTCGATGTTGCCCTTGTTCGCCATAAAAGTGGACATGGTGTGTTTCCTCCATTTGATCTATGAATGAAAGCTCGTGCTTTACATTTTTGTTGTCCCTTGGTAAAATCGGAACGAGTTTATTTATAGCATCTGCGCGCGGGAATGTCAACACCATTTTAATTTAGCGCAGACAATGCTCGCGAATACTCTCGTTTTCTTTGATTATCTCTTGAATTCTTAAATCGCAAAATCAAAATTCTTTTGTGTTTCGCAAGGAGCTGTACCTATGCAGGAAATCTTGGGCCTCGTGCGCCGCTGCGTCGCGGACTATGACATGATTGACGCGGGCGAAACGGTCGCCGTCGGCGTCTCCGGCGGTAAGGATTCGCTCGTCACGCTCACTGCGCTCGCGCGCCTTTCCAAATTCTACCAGAAGCCGTTCAAGGTCGCGGCCATCACGGTCGAGACGGGCGTGCCTGGCATGAGCTTTGACGCCGCGGCCGACTTCTGCGATACGCTCGGCGTCGAGTATATCCGCGTGAACGTGCCGATCTACGAGATCGTGTTTTTGGAGCGCAAGGAGAAAAATCCCTGCTCGCTGTGTGCCAAGCTCCGCCGCGGCGCGCTCTCGACCGCGATGAACGAGCACGGCATCAAAAAGATCGCGCTCGGACACCACTATGACGACGCGGTGGAAACGCTTTTGATGAACCTGCTCTTCGAGGGCCGCATCGGCTGCTTCCAGCCCGTGACGTACCTGAGCCGCTCGGACGTAACGCAGATCCGCCCGCTGCTCTATGTCAAAGAGCAGCAGGTGCGCAATGTCGCGGCGAAGCTCGATTTGCCCATCGTACACAACCCCTGCCCCGCCAACGGCGAAACGCGCCGGCAGGAGGTCAAGGAACTCATTGAGTCGCTCTCCGAGCGCTACCCCGACCTCAAGCAGAAGCTCTTCGGCGCAATGCAGCGGTATCCGCTGTATGGCTGGGATACAAAAAATTCGGAAAAGTGACGTTGTCACTTTTCCGAGAATATTTCACTGCGCTTTGTGCCTCGGTTGGCCGCTGAAAGCGGCCAATTCGACACACGCTTCGCGCAAAGTGTTTTCTGCCACGCACATGTCGCGGCAGAAAACGATTAAAATTTTTTCGTGCCTATGGGCACGAAACTCTGCGAGGCTTTTGTCCTATGTACATTAAATAAACACCAGCCTCAGCAGTATCAGCAGTGCGAGGCCTGGCACGCCGAGGATGGCAATGACGAAGGCGTTGAAGAGATTCAGCCCCAGCGAGAGCCTTGCGAGCACGCCAAGCGCGTTCAGGATGCCGAGCAGCGCAAAGCCGAGCAGTGTGTTGACGAGCAGCTTGCCCGCAAGCTTCAAGGGCGCTGCAAACAGCCTGAGCACCGCGAGCAGCGCAAACACAGCAAACAGAACGAGCAGCACCTTTTCCGTTATCCCCATTTTGCGACCCCCTCGCTGCACGTTTTGCACACGGCTTCGCCGCCGCGCTCCTTGATCTGGCGCAGCAGATAGTTGTAGCGCGAGAGCTCGGCGTTGATCTCATACACGCAGGCGTCGACGAGCTCCGGCGCGCAGACCGCGTTGAAGCGCGCATACGCCTGCGACAGCGCAACGCGCGTGTCGCTCAGCTCGCTGAACAAATCCTGCATGGATGCATCGCGCGCGACGTCGCAGCGCAGCAAATTGACCTTTCGCATGTTTTCGCCCTCCCATACCTCTGCAATGTCAGTGTATGGAAAGTGTGGACAAATATTCCTCTTTTCAAACAAGGAGCCAGGCATGGAGCATGAAGATTATATGCGCGAGGCGCTGTCTCTCGCGCGCGAGGCCGCACGAGAGGGTGAAGTGCCCGTCGGCTGCGTCATCGTCAAAGACGGCGAGATCGTCGGCCGCGGCCGCAACCGGCGCGAGGAATTGCAGCGCACCTCCTCGCACGCGGAAATGGAAGCCATCGCGCAGGCAAATGAACGTCTGCACTCCTGGCGGCTCGACGGCTGCACGCTCTATGTGACGCTCGAGCCCTGCCCGATGTGCGCGGGAGCCATTGTCAACGCGCGCATCCCTCGCGTCTACTACGGCGCGCGCGACGAGGCGATGGGCGCCTGCGGCGGCGTGCTGAACCTCTTTATGGAGCGCTTTCCCTTCCGCCCCGCGCTCGTGGGCGGCATTCTGAAAGACGAATGCCGCGCCGTGCTGGCCGATTTTTTCCGCACGCTGCGGTGATCATACCCTCGGCAGACAAGGGCAGACACGCTTTCCAGCGAGCAATGATAGGCGCTGGATGTCGTCATCGTCCTCGGTGGGCGTCAGCCCACCGTCGTCCTCTTCCTCGCCAGAGCCTATCATTGCTCGCCGGAAAGTCCTTCGGAGTTTTTCGGGAGCGGAAACGATGGTCAGCGAGGCTGACGAGGCAGCCGGGCTGACGCCCGGCAATGAGGAAAACGAAGCTGTCCATTGTTTCAGCCCCGAAAAACCGTGTTTGCCCTTATCTGTCGAGGGTAAATTGTTCACATAATATTCGGTTCATTTAATACTTTT
>CALAAN010000290.1 GCA_937884915.1 uncultured Oscillibacter sp. | reverse complement strand
CCCTGCGCCTGACGGCCGACCCAGTCGGCATTCTCCGACGGAACTTCTTCCAAAAAGCGCGAGGGCTCGCTGACGCTCGTGCGGCCAAAGAGCATGCGCTGGCGCGTACAGGTCATCGTCAGGCGCTCCTTTGCGCGCGTCATCGCGACATAGCACAGTCGGCGCTCCTCTTCGACCTCCTCGTCGTTGTAGCGCACGCGCTCGCCGGGGAAAATTCCCTCCTCCACGCCGACAACGTACACGCACGGGAATTCGAGGCCCTTTGCGCTGTGCATCGTCATCATCGTCACGCAGTTGTCGCTCGTCGCGCTGTCGAGGTCGGTGTAGAGCGCGATCTCGTTCAAAAAGCCCGAGAGCGTCGCATCCTCCGGATCGTTTTCGAGGAACGAAACGATGTTCGACTTGAGCTCCTGCACGTTTTCGAGCCGCCCGCGGCTCTCCATGTCGCCCTTTTCCTGTAATGTGCGCACATAGTTCGTCTGCTCGCAGACCGCGTCGTAGAACTCCGCGAGCGCCATCGTGTCCGCCAGCTCACGCAGCGCGGCGATGAGCTGGGCGAAGCGTTCGAGCTTGCCCGCCGCGGCCTTCGGGATCACCGCGTACTCCCCCGCGTGCCGCAAAACGGCCATCATCGGCACGCCCTGCTCGCTTGCGAGGTCCTGCACGCGCTCGATTGTCGTATTGCCGATGCCGCGCGGCGGATTGTTGATGATGCGGCGAAGGCGCAGATCATCGCTCGGGTTGTTGATGACCGCGAGATACGCGAGCATGTCCTTGACCTCCGCGCGCTCGAAGAACTTCGTCCCGCCGACGACCTGATACGGCACGCCGTTGCGCTTGAACGCGTATTCGAGCGCGTTCGACTGCGCGTTCATGCGGTACAAAATGGCGTTTTCCTTCCAGTTCCGCCCGCGGTTATAGTCCATCATGATGCTGCTGACAACAAAATTTGCCTCGTCCTGCTCGTTGAAGACGGTCTTGATGAGCACCTTATCGCCCGCGCCCGCATCGGTCCAGAGGGTCTTGCCCTTGCGGCCTGTGTTGTTTTTGATGACGGCGTTCGCCGCGTCGAGGATATTCTGCGTCGAGCGGTAGTTCTGCTCCAGGCGGATCGTGCGGCAGCCCTTGTATTCCTTTTCAAAATTCAGGATGTTCGTGATGTCCGCGCCGCGGAACTTGTAGATGCTCTGGTCGTCGTCGCCGACGACGCAGATGTTGCCCCTCTCCCCCACGAGCTGCTTCATCAGAAGGTATTGCAGCCGGTTCGTGTCCTGATACTCGTCGATGAGCACGTAGCGGAATTTGCGGCGGTAGTAGTCGCGCACCTCGTCCTCCGTTTGCAGCAGCGTGACCGCGTGGAGGATGATGTCGTCAAAGTCGAGCGCGTTCGCCTCGGCCAGACGGTGCACGTAGCGCGTATAGATCTTGGCGATGGCCTCTTTGCGCCAGTCGCCGCTGTCCTTCCAGCGGCGGGAATAGTCCTGATGCGACTCCATCGCATCCTTCGCGTTCGAAATGGCCGAGAGCACCTCGCGCGGCGTGAGCTTCTTTTCGTCGATGTTCAGCTCTTTCAAAATGTCCTTGATGACGCGTTTGGAGTCGTCCGTATCGTAGATCGTGAAGTCGCGCGAAAAGCCGAGGCGGTCGATGTCGCGGCGCAGGATGCGCACGCAGGCGGAGTGGAACGTCATCGCCCACACGCTCTCCGCGCCCTGAATACAGAACAATGACAGTCTTTCGCGCAGCTCGTTTGCCGCCTTGTTCGTGAACGTCACCGCCAGCACCGACCACGGCGCAGCGGGCTCAAGCGCGCAGAGGTGCACCATGCGGCTGCGCTCGTCGCTTGTCGGATGCTCGGGGTAGCTCTCCAAAAATGCAAGGTCGTCCTCCGTCACCCATGCCGGCACGTCGGTGCTGTCGCTCCCCCGCCCGTAGGTCAAAAGGTTCGCGACGCGGTTGATGAGCACCGTCGTCTTGCCGCTGCCCGCACCCGCGAGCAGCAGCAGCGCGCCCTCGGTCGTCAGCACGCCGCGGCGCTGTTCGGGGTTGAGTTTTACAAAATCCCGCGCGATGGCCGCTCTTCTCGCAGCGGCATAGCGGGCGTTAAAATCGCTCATATTGTTTTCACCTTTCCTGATCTTTCCACATCTTACCCTTTTTTTGCGCTCCGGTCAACTGCGTTCGACAAAAATCGACATTTTGTTCGATTTTCTGTTGACAAGAACGTTTGTTCGATTTATAATCAAACTCGAACAAAAATTCTATTTGTCAGGAGGAATTTTCCATGGCTGCTTCTACATTTATTTTCGTTTTCATCGGCGTCAGCGTCGTCACCACCAAGGTGATGAACACGCTGCTCCTGCTCGACCAGCCCAAGCGCCGCAGAGCGAGATCCGCCCGCTGAGAAAAATGGACCTTCTCGACAAGCTCACGATCCTCTCCGACGCGGCAAAGTACGACGCCGCCTGCACCTCAAGCGGGGCCAGGCGCGGCTATCAGGAGGGCAAGATCGGCTGCACGTCCTCGTCCGTCGCGGGCTGCTGCCACACGTTTTCAGCCGACGGCCGCTGTGTAACGCTTCTAAAGGTACTGCTCTCGAACGACTGCTGCTATAACTGCAAGTACTGCGTCAACCGCTGCACGAACGACACGCCGCGCGCGACGTTCACGCCCGAAGAACTTGCCGAGCTGACGATCGAATTCTACCGCCGCAATTATATCGAGGGACTGTTCCTCTCCTCCGGCGTGCTGCGCTCGCCGGACTACACAACGGAGCTGATGATCCGCGCGCTGTCGATTTTGCGCAACGAGTACCGCTTCAACGGCTACATCCACGCCAAGGCCATCCCCGGCACGTCGCCGGAACTTGTCGAACAACTCGGCTTTCTCGCTGACCGCCTGAGCGTGAATATCGAGCTGCCGAGCGAAGCGGGGCTCAAGCTGCTCGCCCCCAATAAAACAAAGCAGGCCATCCTGCGCCCGATGACGCAGATCCGCGACCGCGCCAAGCAGAGCAAACAGGAGCTTGTCAAATACAAGCACGCGCCGCGTTTCGCCCCCGCGGGACAGAGCACGCAGCTCATTGTCGGCGCGACAAAGGAAAGCGACCTGCACATCTTAAATCTCACACAGGCGCTCTACGATTCCTATCGGTTGAAACGCGTGTTCTACTCGGCCTATGTGCCGGTGGTCGAGAACACGCTCCTGCCCGCGCTCGACACCAAGCCCCCGCTGCTGCGCGAGCACCGGCTCTATCAGGCCGACTGGCTGCTGCGGTTTTACGGCTTTCGCGCAAACGAGCTGCTCGACGACAGCGCGCCGGACTTCAATCCCGACCTTGACCCCAAGTGCTGCTGGGCGCTGCGCCATCCTGAGTTCTTCCCCGTCGAGGTGAACCGCGCGGACTATGAAGCGCTGCTGCGCGTGCCGGGCATCGGTGTTGTCAGCGCCAAGCGTATTTTAGTCGCGCGCCGTTCGGGCGCGCTGCGCGCGGAGGACCTCAAAAAGCTCGGCGTCGTGATGAAGCGCGCGCAATATTTTCTCACCTGCGGCGGGCGCTATGCCTCACCGCTCAAGCTGTCGCAGGATGGCATTTTGCAGAGCCTGATGGCCGTGGAGCGCCGCGCGCTCCCGCAGGCCGAGGCGCAGCAGCTGTCCCTTTTCGATCAAGTCGGCTAAGGAGGCCGCTATGGCATGGCGCGAGATCATCTATCAATACGACGGCAGCTTTGAAGGGCTCCTCTGCTGCGTGTTCGAAAGCTACACAAAAAAAGAACGCCCCACCGCGATCCTGCGCGATGGGGACGACGAGCCCTCTCTTTTTGAAATTCGCGCGATCTCGACTGACCGCGCCCACGCGCAGCGCATCTACCGCAGCCTCTACAAGCGCAGTCCGGAGGTCGGCCCGTTCCTGCGCCGTGCGTTTCTCACCTGCCTTCCCGACAAGGAGATGGCCATTTACTTCTTCATCGTCAAATTTTACCGCGAGGGTGCGCCGCTGCTCTCGCGCCTGAGCGACGACGTCTATCTGCCGCTGCTCAGGGCCGTGCGGCAGCTTTCGGGCGAGGTCGAGCAGTTCCGCGGCTTCACCCGCTTTTCCGACTTTGACGGCGTGCTCGGCGCGGAGATCGAACCGAAAAACCGTGTGCCCCCCGTCCTGCGCCGCCACTTCTGCGATCGCTAC
>CALAAN010000289.1 GCA_937884915.1 uncultured Oscillibacter sp. | reverse complement strand
TCACCTGCGGTAAGGCCCGCCTTCTCCGCGCCGCCGCCCTTGAGGACGGAGACAATGCGGATGCCCTCGGGGACGTAGGTGATCTCCGCGCCGATGCCGGCAAAGCTCACATCGCCTTCCACGCTCTGCAAAAACGCCTGATATTCCTCCTGCGTCATATAGCAGGTGTAGTCGTCCGTGTAGGAAAAGAGTTCGTCAAGCGAGCTCGCGTCCTGCGCGGCGCGCGGCAGCTTGTCGACATAGCTGCGCTGCAAAATGTCGTAGGCCTCCTCCACGCTCAGCGCCTGCGCAGAAGTCGTTATCGTCATCGCCGCGGCGCAGCAGAGCGCGCCCAGGCGGAACAGTTTCTTTTTCATGCCCGATTCTCCTTTGTTCGGCAGTTTTCTCCATTATATCCTGCCCGCGGCAAAAAGCAATCGCAAATCCCGCCGTTTCTCCCGCCTTGCCAAGTGGGCGAAAATAGGCTATACTGTCAGCATAATGAGAAATTTTTGCTTTTTGGAGGATCTTATGGACGAGCAGAAGACCACCGGCACCCTTTATATCGTCGCAACGCCCATCGGCAACTCGCGCGACATGTCCGAGCGCGGGCGCGAAATTCTGTCCGCCGCCGACATCATCGCCGCCGAGGACACCCGCCGCAGCGTGGTGCTGCTCAACAAGCTCGGCATCCGCGGCAACAGCCTGAGCGCCAACCACAAGTTCAACGAATACGGCAAGGCCAAGTGGTTCATCGAGCAGCTCGCCTCCGGCAAGGACATCGCCGTCATCACCGACGCGGGCACGCCCTGCATCTCCGACCCCGGCAACGAGCTCATCCGCGCGGCGGTCGAAAACGGCATCCGCGTCGTCGGCGTGCCCGGCTGCTGCGCCGCGGTCAACGCGCTGTCGATTTCGGGCTTTGACCTCTCGACCTTTTTCTTCTACGGCTTCTTCCCGCGCGAGACGGCGGACCGCCGCCGCGTGCTGATGATGATGCGCAAGGGCGACACCGCGACCTACGCCTTTTACGAGTCTCCCAAGCGCATCATGAGCGTCATCGACTTTTTCATCGAGGAAAACGCGCAGCTCAAGCTCTGCCTCTGCAACGACATGACGAAGCTCCACGAGATGACCTTCCGCGGCACGCCCGCCGAGGTCAAGGACCAGCTCATTGCGAAGGAGACATACGAAAAGGGCGAATACGCCCTCATTGTCGAGGTCTGCGACGGCTACCGCCTGCGCGAGGTCGAGCACATCACCTCGCCCGAGGCGCTGCTCGTCGACTGCATGGTGCAAAACGACTGCACGGCCAAGGAGGCCATCAAGCTGCTCCTCAAGGACGAAAACAACACCTACAGTAAAAACGAGCTGTACGCCGCGCACCTTGCGCTCAAAGAGAGGTTCGGCGCATGAGCATTGTCTTGACCGACCTCTCCGAGCGGCTCGACACGCTCACCAAGCTCGTCCTCGCCGAGCCGGTCGCGCGCATCGGGCACTCGCGCGTCACCGTCCGGCCCCTGAAACTGCGTGGAAAAGCCTTTTTCCAGCTTGAATACCAGCAGGGGCAGAAGGTCGCGCACCGCAACGTCGCGCGCGGCGCACTGCTCGAAACGTTCGAGCAGGAGCTCGACGGCCTGTTCCGCTCCGTCACGCTCTGCACCGAGACGGAGACGCGCCAATACGTCCGCAAGACGAACGGCGCGTACAAGTGTACGGCCAAATCCGGTGCCGCCCGCGCCGCCGTGACCGCCTCGCACAACCGCAAGAAGGAGTACATTCTGCAGGAGGGCGAGAATATCCCCGCCCTCGTCGACCTCGGCGTGTTCACGCCGGACTTCAAGATCGTCAAGGCAAAGTACGACAAATACAAGCAGATCAACCGCTTCATCGAGCTCGTGGACGACGCGTTCCGCGCCTACGGCCGCGATGAGATCACAATTTTGGACTTTGGCTGCGGCAAATCGTACCTCACGTTCGTGCTGTACTACTATTTCGCCGTCAAGCGCGGTGTGCGCGCGAAGATCATCGGCTATGACCTAAAAGAAGACGTCGTCGAGCACTGCAATGAGGTCGCCGCGCGCTACGGCTATACGGATCTCCACTTCGTCGTCGCCGATGTCACGCGCGACGTGCTCTACGACGAGCACATCGACATGCTCGTCACGCTCCATGCCTGCGACGTCGCGACCGACTACGCCCTGCACTACGCCATCTCCCGCGGCGTCGAGCACGTCTTCTCCGTTCCCTGCTGTCAGCACGAGGTCAACAAGACCATCCAAAAGGGCGGCGATTTCGATATTCTGCTCTCCCACGGGCTGTTTCAGGAGCGTTTCTCGGCGCTTCTGACCGACGCCATCCGCGCAGCGGTCCTGGAGGACGAAGGCTACGACGTCGATGTCATCGAGTTCATTGACTTCGCCCACTCGCCGAAAAATCTGATGCTCCGCTGCCATCGCACTGCTCGCCGCGGCACCAAAAAACTCGCCGAAACCCGCCGCCTCCGCGACCAATACGGCTTCGACCAGACCCTATTGTCGCTTATTGAAAACGATCAGCACTAAAAAGCGTCGCAGACTTTCGCGTCCGCAGACGCGAAATGATCTTGATTCGTAAATCGCCGCGACACGTGCGTGGCGATTTACTCTTTGCGCGGAGTGCGTGTCGAGCCTCGCGAGGCACGAAACGCAGCGAATTTTTCTCGAAGAAGTGGCTGCGCCTCTTCTTCGATGGTCTCAAAAAAGAGGGACGCAGTTTTCAACTGCGTCCCTCTTTTTTGAATATTTTTTTATTGCGCCGTGCGCACCGTGTCGAGCGAGCGGTTCAGCAGGTTCACGACAGGCGGAGCCACGAACACCATCAGCACCGCCGTAGCAGCGCCGGAGATAATACGCACCACCAGGCCGCCGAAAACATAGGCGTAGCTGTAATAGTTGTAGATCACACTGTCGATATACATCGCTCCCGTGTTGAGCGCCGTCACGACCAGCGCCGTGCCGATCAGCGCAAGCGTGAGCTGACCGCTGGAGAACTTGTAGCCGCAGTGCTTGGCATACACGCCGACAAGCAGGCCGCGCGCTGCCTGCGGCAGGATCCACAGGATCGTGGTCGCGGTCACGCCATAGGTGAGAAGCTGACCCATGAACGCGCCGAGAAGACCGACGAGCAGGCCGCCGACCGGACCGTAGAGCATTGCGCCCACGATGACTGGCAGCGACGCGACGGAGATGTTGATCCAGCCAAGACGCACCGTGCCGGCAAAGTTCAGCACCACATAAACAGCGGTCAGCATGGCGATGGTGACCATTTTGCGCGTGGACATGGCCGAGGACTTCCACGTGAAGACCACCGCGGCAATGAGCACGAGGGCGACCGCGATGATGATCGTCCACATGATAGGGGAAAGCGCTTCGATCTGAAGGGACATTGTGAGGACCTCCTTTTTCATCAAAAAGATTTTCCCGCGGCTACGGTGCCGCGCGGAACGGCTTGATCCGGTGAAAAAAGAAAACACCTCTCCCTCCGGATGGCAGGAACCACGCGGAGGAGAGGCCTCACTTAAACTCTCTTCTGAGTGGCAAGCGGATGCGGAAACCATACTGCAAACCATGGGTTTTTCGTCCGCGGGCAACTTCCCATCCCGACGGCACTATTCGCTCTTCGCGTAAACACATGGTTTCCTACTCTGCCGATGCATAAAACTCTTCAAAATTTGAACTTCATGCAGGCACAGCATAGCAGACTGCACAACGCGCGTCAATCCCTTTTCGACCCTTTTGGCACACTTTTACGTTTTTAAGGTGAATTCTTTCTTTTCCCTAATAAATTCAGTCCCCGCAGGGCCGAGTTTTCCTTGACAGGGCCTTACTTTCTTTGCTATTCTAAGGTGTGAGAGAACCGGCGCAGGTCCGCACATTTTGGCTTATCCGCCGGTCATAGATCAATCGACTGAAAAATCAGAGGAGGAACACGCACCATGATCAAAGAAACCATGGAATTCCTGTCCCAGTATGACCCCGAAGTCGGCGCCACTATTGAGAAGGAGTATCACCGCGAGCAGCGCAACATCGAGCTGATCGCCTCCGAAAACATCGTCTCCCCGGCTGTCATGATGGCTATGGGCACCTGCCTTACCAACAAGTACGCCGAGGGCTATCCCGGCAAGCGCTACTACGGCGGCTGCTACTGCGTCGACGAGACCGAAGAGATCGCCCGTCAGCGCGCCTGCAAGCTGTTCGGCGCTGAGCACGCCAACGTCCAGCCCCACTCCGGCGCTTCCGCCAACCTGGCCGCGTTCAAGGCCATGATGCAGCCCGGCGACACCTTCATGGGCATGAACCTCGCCCACGGCGGCCACCTGTCCCACGGCAGCCCGGTCAACATCTCCGGCCAGTACTTCCATCAGGTTCCCTACTCCCTCAACGATGAAACCGAAATGATCGACTACGATGAGGTCTACCGCATCGCGCAGGAGTGCAAGCCCAAGATGATCCTTGCCGGCGCTTCTGCCTATCCCCGCAAGATCGACTTCGCCAAGTTCCGCGAGATCGCTGATTCCGTCGGTGCTTTCTTCATGGTCGATATGGCGCACATCGCCGGTCTTGTCGCCGCGGGCGTGCACATGAACCCCGTGCCCTATGCCGACGTGGTCACCTCCACCACCCACAAGACCCTGCGCGGTCCCCGCGGCGGTCTGATCCTCTGCAAGAACGAGATCACCAAGAAGAACATCGAGACCGGCGAGATGGAGACCATCAACCTCGCCAAGAAGATCGACTCCGCTGTCTTCCCCGGCACCCAGGGCGGTCCGCTCGAGCACATCATCGCCTCCAAGGCCATCTGCTTCGGCGAGGCGCTCAAGCCCGAGTTCAAGGCCTACGGCGAGCAGGTCGTCAAGAACGCTGCCGTTCTTGCCGACGGCCTCATGAAGGAAGGCTTCCGTCTGGTTTCCGGCGGCACCGACAACCACCTCATGCTCGTCGACGTCCGCAACTTCAACATCACCGGTAAGGAGATCGAGCGCCGCCTTGACGAGTGCTTCATCACCGTCAACAAGAACGCCATCCCCAACGACCCCGAGAAGCCGTTCGTCACCTCCGGTATCCGCGTCGGCACCCCCGCTGCCACCACCCGCGGCCTGAAGGAAGAGGACATGAAGGAGATCGC
>CALAAN010000288.1 GCA_937884915.1 uncultured Oscillibacter sp. | reverse complement strand
CTATGTCCCCGCGGACGATCTGACCGACCCCGCTCCGGCGACGACGTTCACCCACCTTGACGCGACGACGGTCCTGAGCCGTAAGATCGCCGAGCAGGGCCTGTATCCCGCGGTCGACCCGCTGGAGTCGTCGTCCCGCATCCTCGAAGAGGACATCGTGGGCGAGCGGCATTACCGCATCGCGCGCGGCGTGCAGGCGACCTTGCAGAAATACCGCGAATTGCAGGACATCATCGCCATCCTCGGCATGGAGGAGCTGAGCGACACGGACAAGATCACGGTCAACCGCGCGAGAAAGCTCCAGCGCTTTCTGGCCCAGCCGACGTTCGTGGCCGAAAAGTTCACGGGCCTTCCGGGCGTCTACGTGCCGCTTGAGGAGACGCTCCGCGGCTTTGAAGCCATTCTCTCCGGCGAGATGGACGGCTATCCCGAGATGGCGTTTTACAACGTCGGCAAGCTCGACGACGCGCTCGCCAAGGCGAAGAAGATGGAAAGCGGGGAAGTGTGATGAAGGCGTTTCACCTTCGCGTCCTCGCGCCCGAGCGGATGTTTTTTGACGGGGAGTGCACGTCGCTCATGGTGCCGACCATCGACGGTATGTACGGCCTGATGGCGCAGCATGAGGACATTGTGCTTGCGATCGTTCCGGGCAAGCTGACGCTGCGGGACGCCGACGACGCTGAGCAGATCGCCGCCGTGTCTGAGGGCGTGCTCAAGATGGAGCACGGCGAGGCGCTCGTGCTGGTGGACACGATCGAGCGGCCGGAGGAGATCGACCTCCACCGCGCCGAAGAGATGGCCGCCGAGGCGCGCGCCGAGCTCGACGCGCACCACAGCGCGCAGGAGCAGGCCATCGCCCGCGCCCGCATCGCCCGCGCAGTCAGCCGCATCCACGTCAAGCACGACGGGAAATAAAGAAGCAAACAAAAATTCGCGTCTTAGGACGCGAATTTTTTTATCTCTCCGCCGACTTTCGCCCGCTTTTGCACACTTTTTGTGCTAAAAGTGGAGAAAAGGAGGGGGAAATCCATGGAAATGTCCGCAAGAAAGCCGCTGCTCCCGCGCCGCGTGCTCGATCTGCCCATCGATGCGCTGCGCCCCAACCCCAACCAGCCGCGCATCGAGTTTGACGAGGCCTCGCTGCGCTCGCTGAGCGACAGCATCTGCCGCTATGGCATCCTCCAGCCGCTGACCGTCCGCCGCACGGACGAGGGCTATGAGCTTATCGCGGGGGAGAGGCGGCTGCGCGCGGCAAAGCTCGCGGGCCTGCGCGAGGTGCCGTGCCTGCTCGCGCGCTCGAGCGAGGAGGAGAGCGCGCTGCTCGCGCTGATCGAAAACCTCCAGCGCCGCGACCTGCACTATCTCGAAGAGGCCGCGGCCATCGCGCGGCTGATCGCGACCTATGGCCTCTCGCAGGAGCAGGCGGCGGAAAGGCTGGGCAAGTCTCAGTCCGCCATCGCCAACAAGCTGCGGCTGCTGCGCCTGTCGCCCGACTGCGTGCGCCTTCTGCGCGGGCATGACCTCTCCGAGCGGCACGCAAGGGCGCTGCTGCGCTTGACGGACGAGGAGGAGCGCCTGCAGACCCTGCAGGTCATCATCCGCCGCGGCTATAACGTCGCGCAAAGCGAGGCGTACATCGAAGAGCTTCTAAAGCTGAAGCAGAAGACCCCCCCGCCGCGCCTGCCGACCTATATCGTCAAAGATGTGCGCATCTTTTTGAATACCATCCACCACTCGCTCGGGCTGATGCAGCGCGCGGGCGTCGAGGCCGACATGCAGCGCGAGGACACAGAAGACGGCATCCTTTTGACTATCCGCATCCCAAAACGTGCAAAAGAGGCTGGATAATCCTGCAAAATTGTCACCAAATTGTGATTCTTTTTCTCACAAACTGTGGTATACTGAAACGGCCGGCAGGGAAGACCTGTCCGGAAGATCGGAAGAAACAGGAGGAGCCAAGCATGGATGAAATGAACGGCGCCTTTGAGGAAAAGAAGAGAAGAAAGGGCGGCAAGCGCCTGATGCAGCCGGAAAAGGCCGCGAAAGAACCAAAAGCCCCCCGTGCTACGACTCCGCCGCGCGTTCCACGTGAAACATCGGGCAAGGCCGGCAAGGTCGTCGGCATCGCCGCAGGAGTGCTCGCGGCGGCGTACCTTGGCCTTGGCGCGTGGGTGTCGGCCAGCCACAAAATCTACCCCAACGTGATGATGGGAGATATCAACTACGGCGGAAAGACCGAGAAGCAGGTCACCGAGCAGCTCAAAGCGAGCGTCGCGCAGGCGAAGGGCGCGGGCGTCGATTTCGTCCTGCCCGACGGCACGGAGGTCGCGCATGTATCGCTCGACGAGATGCCGGAGTATGTCGACTTCGACGGCCTCGCCAGGCACATCTACAATGTCTACGGCTGCAATGACAGCTTTCTGACGGCGGGGGCCAAATACCTGCGCGCACTCTTCAAGCCGCAGGACGCCGCGCAGGTGGTCGACGCGGCCTACTCGCCCGATTTGATGGAGAACCTTGTCAATACGGTGTGCGGCAGCATCAACTGCGACCCCGTGGAGTTCGCCATCAACGTGACGGAAGACGGCAAGGTCAGCGTCACGAAGCCGCAGGACGGCCGCGCCGCGACTGACACTGCCAAAGATCAGATCGGCGCGTACTTGAACGGCGCATATTTAAGCGGCGGAGACCCGTCCGAGATCGTGCTTGAGCCTGCGAGCGAGGGCGGCGTCTACGACGTCATCCCCGCACAGACGGTCGACCTTTCCGCGCAGCGTGAGGCCATCGTCGGGCAGAAGGTCAACGCAACCTACGACAAGGAGACCGGCGCGGTCATACCCGGCCATGCGGGCGTGGAATTCACGCTCTCTGACCTCGAATCCGCCTACGACGCCGCGGCGGCGGGGGAGACGGTCGAGCTCACCAATGCTACGGTCGAAGCGCCGGACGTCACGGCGGAGCAGCTCCAGAAGGTCCTGTTCCGCGATGTGCTGAGCAGCTACACCACGAAGGTCGGCGGCGCGTCCGGCCGCCGCGCGAACGTCAAGCTGACGGCATCGCGCATCACCGGCTACATATTGAACTCCGGCGAGACGATGAAATACGGCCCGCTCGTCACGCCGTTTACCGCGGCGAACGGCTACAGCACCGCGCCCGGTTACCTGCAGGGCAAGACCGTCGACATGGTCGGCGGCGGCGCGTGTCAGGCGAGCTCCACGCTCTACGCCGCGGCGCTCTATGCCAACCTCGAGATCGTGCAGCGCACGAACCACGGCTTCGCATCCGACTACATCGGCCTCGGCCTCGACGCGACGGTCGCGCAGGGCGGACCTGAGTTCGAGTTCCGCAACAATACGATGTACCCCATCAAGGTCATCGCCGAATACTACACAAGCGGCGGCAAGGACTATCTCAAAGTCACGCTGCGCGGCACGAAGGTCGACGACACCTATGTGAAGATCAAGACAGACGTGCTCGAGACCATCCCGTTCACGGAGGAGATCGTCGAGACTGACGAGCTTGCCCCCGGCGAGCGCAAGGTCGAGCAGACTGCCTACACCGGCTACAAGGTCAAGACGTACCGCAACGTCTACTCCGGCGACGGCAAGCTCATTTCGTCCACGTTTGAGGCAAACAGCAACTACAAGGCGCGCAACCGCATCGTGCTCGTCGGCAAGTCCACGGCGGTCACGCCGACGGACCCCACCACGCCTGTTGATCCCGGCACGACCACGCCGACCGACCCGACAACGCCCGTCGATCCCGGGACGACAACTGATCCGGGCACTACGACCGATCCCGGGACCACTGACCCCGGCGTGACCGACCCCGGCACGACCACGGAGCCGCCTGTCGAGCAGGAAAAGCCAGGCTGGCTCGACACGGGACTCGACCGGTAAAAACAGCAGAACGAGAAAACGGAGAGGCATTTGCCTCTCCGTTTTTGCGTTGTTGAAGACAGGCAACCACGGGCTATGCCCGTGGAATAAAAAAGGCTAAG
>CALAAN010000287.1 GCA_937884915.1 uncultured Oscillibacter sp. | reverse complement strand
AGGCCCCTCCCTTTTGGTCGTTAGGGGTGCAGGGGCGAAGTCGAAACGCCCCTGCCGTTCTCTTAGGGGTTCAAAAGGGGACCTTCTCTCACGTGAGAGAAGGTCCCCTTTTATCACCGCTTGTCCTGTAAGGACAAATAACTTACAGATACTTCTGCATGCCGTCGGTGGCAAGGGCGGGGTCGCCGGAGACGGAGATGGTGAACTTGACGCCGGTGGCGTTGCTGAAGCGCTCGAGCTCGTTCAGGAAGTCGTCGGCCGCCTGATTGCACTCGCCGCCGGTGATCTTGAACAGGTTGTCGATGAAGATGTGGGAAATATCGTAATTGCCCGCGTACAGACCGAACAGGAAGCCGCGCAGAGCCTCATAGTTGGACAGATCGTACTCGTAGGCAGAGATCAGACGAACGTGATAGTGCAGGTCAAAGGTCATGGTAGACTTTGCCTCGACGCAGACGACGCTGCCGTTATCCTCCTGCGCAGTGGTGTTGATCATTTCGATCAGCTTCTTGGTCTTACCGGTGCCCTTTTCACCCATGATGAGTCTGACCATAGAAATCACTCCTTTCAATAGCTCCCCGTCTTACCGCGGGGGATGGTTCCTGATGGCATCAGCATAGCATAAATGAAACAAATTTGCAATGCTGAATGAAAAGTTTCAGGTTTATTCAAAAAATTCAGTGCAGGCGCTTACGCAATTCCTCGCCCATTTCCTCGTAGCCGGGCTTGCCGAGCAGGGCGAACATGTTCTTTTTATAGGCCTCCACGCCCGGCTGGTCGAAGGGGTTGACGCCGAGCAGGTATCCGCTCAGCCCGCAGGCGTATTCAAAGAAGTAGATGAGCTGGCCCATCGTGCAGGCGTTGTTCTGATCGAGGTTCAGAATAATGTTCGGCACGCCGCCCTCGACATGGGCGAGCAGCGTCCCGTCCATGGCCTGACGGTTGATGAAGTCCATCGTCTTGCCTGCGAGGAAGTTGAGCCCGTCGCCGTTCGCTTCGTCAAAGGGGACGACCATCTGCTTCTCCGCGGGCGCAAAGCGCACAACGGTCTCCATCAGCATGCGCTCGCCCTGCTGGATGTACTGACCCATCGAGTGCAGGTCGGCGGTGAAGTCGACGCTCGCGGGGAAGAGGCCCTTTTCCTCCTTGCCCTCGCTCTCGCCATAGAGCTGCTTCCACCACTCGGCCATGAAGCGGAACGCGGGCTCGAAGCACGCGAGCAGCTCTACCTTCTTGCCCTGACGGTAGAGCTCGTGACGCATGGCGGCGTACTGCCACGCGGGATTGCTGTAGTCGTTTTTCGCGCAGAGCGACATCATCTCCTGCGCGCCGCCCATGAGCTCGGAAAGGTCGACACCCGCGACGGCGATGGGGAGAAGGCCGACGGCCGTGAGCACGCTGTAGCGCCCGCCGATGTTGTCGGGCACGACGAATTCCTCGTACCCCTCCTGATCGGCGAGGGACTTGAGCGCGCCCTTGTGCGCGTCGGTCGTGGCGTAGATGCGCTTCGCGGCCTCTTCTTTACCGTACTTCTTCTCGAGCTTTTCGCGGAAGAAGCGGAACGCAACGGCGGGCTCGGTCGTCGTGCCGGACTTGGAGATCACATTGACGGAGAAATCGTCATCGCCGATGAGTTCCGTCACCTCGCGCAGCGCGTCGGAGGAAAGGCCGTTGCCGATGAAGTAGATGTTCGGCGTGGACTTCTTCTTTAAGTTATAGTTCGGGGAGCAGAGGCATTCGATCACGCCGCGCGCGCCGAGATAGCTGCCGCCGATGCCGATGACGACGAGCGCCCTGGAGTCGCCCTGAATCTTCTTCGCCGCGGCGAGGATGCGGGCGTACTCACCTTTGTCATAGTCGCGCGGGAGCGTGACCCAGCCGATGAAATCAGAGCCCTTGCCGCCGCCGTTTTGCAGCCAGTTGGCGGCGCGCTCCAGACGCGGGCGCAGCGCCGCTTCATAGGGCAGCGGGAGAAACGACGCGGCATGGGATACGTCGATAGACAGCATAAAAATGGCCTCCTGCGATCAAAAATTCTTGCTTGCATTGTAGCACACGGCAAAAAAAGAAACAAGCGCAAAGCGGGGAAAAGAGGGGAACGGACGTTCGTTTTTTGCGTTTAAGGGGCAGAAACTGTGGAAAGCGGCAAAAAGCGGGGCCACTTTACCGCTCCATCTTTGTAAAGTGCGTGTATTTACTGCCGCACGTTATTGTGTTATCGTGTTACCACATTAAATCAAACGGCCAAGCGCCGGACAAAAATCAGGAGGAAGAAACGATGAAAAAATTCTTAGCAATGGCGCTTGCCGCCGTGATGGTACTGGCCCTTGCCGCCTGCGGCAGCAAGAACGACACCGCCGGCGATACCGGCGATGCGCAGGACGCGCAGGGCGGCGAGACGCAGAAGCTGATCGTCGGCTTTGACGCCGAGTTCCCGCCGTTCGGCTTTATCGCCGCCGACGGCAGCTACGACGGCTTTGATCTTGCGATGGCGAAGGAGCTGTGCGCGCGCCTCGGCTGGGAGTACGAGGCCGTGGCCATCGACTGGAACAGCAAGGACGCCGAGCTTGCGAGCGGCACGATCAACTGCATCTGGAACGGCTTTACCTACACCGGCCGCGAAAATGACTACACCTGGTCCGACCCCTATGTGGATAACTCCATCGTGCTCGTCGTGAAGGCGGACAGCGGCATCACCTCGCTTGCGGACCTCGCGGGCAAGAGCGTGATGGCGCAGGCCGCGTCCTCTGCCGTCGACGCGATCAACGAAAAGAAAGACTTCAAGGCGTCCCTCAAGGAGGTCGTGGAGCTTGCTGATTACAACATGGGCTTTATGGACCTCGCCCAGGGCACAGTGGACGCCGTGGCCGCTGACCTCGGCGTCGCACAGTATCAGATCGCGAACAACGACGGCGACTATGTCATCCTGGACGAGCCCCTCTCCACCGAGCAGTACGCCATCGGCTTCCTCAAGGGCAACACGGAGCTTCGCGACGCGGTGAACGACGAGCTCCTCAAGATGGCCGCGGACGGTACCATGCTGGAGATCGCGCAGAAGTACGTCGATCAGGGTCTCGTGATCGACAGCCTGTGCCTCATCAACAAGTAAAAACGTTTACCTCGGGCGACTGTAAAAACCGATCATCAACTCATAGGTGCCCATCCTCTTCTCAGGGAGGGAGCGGGGGCGAAAGCCCCCGCTTTTTCCCGCTTTTGACACGATTTGGAGGAAATCAACATGACTGTATCCACGATGCTTTCCCTGCTGTCGCAGGGCTTTGTCACATCGCTATTGATCTTCGCGCTCACGCTGCTGTTCTCCATGCCGCTGGGCCTTGCGGTGATGTTTGGCCGCCGCAGCAAGGTGACGCCGCTGCGCGGCTTCATCAAGGCATATATTTCCATCATGCGCGGAACGCCGCTGATGCTCCAGCTGATGGTCGTTTTCTACGGGCCGAAGCTCCTGCTCGGCGTCACGGTGCCGGGCAACTGGCGCTTCATGGCGGTCATCGTCGCGTTCGTCATCAACTACGCGGCGTATTTTGCCGAAATCTACCGCGGCGGCATCGAGTCCATTCCGCGCGGGCAGTATGAGGCCGCGCAGGTGCTGGGCTACACCAAGGCGCAGACGTTTTTCAAGATCATCCTGCCGCAGATGGTCAAGCGCGTCATCCCCGCGGTGACGAACGAGGTCATCACGCTCGTCAAGGACACGTCGCTCGCGTACGTCATCGGCACGGTGGAGATGTTCACACGCGCCAAGCAGATCGTCGCCTCGCCGAACACGCCGGGCATGCTGGCGCTGGTGGCGGCGGGCGTCTTCTACTATGTCTTCAACTATGCGGTCGCTTTCGCCATGGAAAAATGGGAGCAGGCGCTGCGCTATTACCGCTGAAAAGGAGGGGAGAACAATGGCAGTTTTTGAATTGCAGAACGCTAAAAAGGCCTTCGGCGCGCTTGAAGTCTTAAAGGGCGTGTCGCTCAAGGTGGAAAAGGGCGAGGTCGTGTCGATCATCGGCCCCTCGGGCGGCGGCAAGTCGACGATGCTGCGCTGCGCGACGCTGCTCGAGACCATGGACTCCGGCACGCTTTCATATGGCGACAACGTCGCCGCGCGCGAGGAAAACGGCAAAAGCGTCTACGCCGGAAAGGCCGCGCTCGCGCAGGTGCGGCGGCAGTTCGGGCTGGTGTTCCAGCAGTTTGACCTCTTCCCGCATTACACGGTGCTCAAAAACGTCTGCGACGCGCCAATTTCGGTGCAAAAGCGCGATAAAGCCGAGGTCGAGGCCGAGGCGATGGAGCTGCTCGACAAGATGGGACTAAAGGGCAAGGAAAACGCCTACCCCTACCAGCTCTCGGGTGGGCAGCAGCAGCGCGTGGCCATCGCCCGCGCGCTCGCGATGAAACCGGAAATTCTCTTTTTCGACGAGCCAACCTCCGCACTCGATCCGCTGCTCACGGGCGAGGTGCTGCGCGTCATCCGCTCGCTTGCCGACGAGCACATGACCATGGTCATCGTGACGCACGAGATGCCCTTTGCCCGCGCCGTGAGCGACCGTGTCGTGTTTTTAGACGGCGGCGTCATCGTGGAGCAGGGCAGCCCCGAGCAGGTCTTTGAAAACCCGCAGCAGGAGCGGACCAGAGAGTTTTTGAAATCTTACCGCGAGACGAGCGGCGCTCAGGCGTAGTAATTCACGAGCAGATCGACGACCGCGCCGTAGCTCTGCGTGCCGAGGGAATCGCCGTAGGATTTGATCATCCTGTCGTTGAGCGACTGGGTGACAGTCGCCGTGAGGCCCTTGTACTGCGCCCAATAGGCGCTGTTGTAGCGCAGGTCGAGCACGATCTCGTCGGGAAGGGAATCGCGAATCGTCTGCCACGCGTCGGGATCGACGCGGTACAGCGCGTTGCCGAGGTGAATATAGCCGAGCATCCAGCCCGCATAGTTGTAGTTTGCGTCATCGCAGCGCGTGCAGGCGAGGACCGCGAGGAAGTTGCTCTGCTGCTCGGACGCGATGCCGCGCTGGTGCGAGAGCTCGTGCGCGCAGGTCGAGGCCAGCAGCATCGCGGGGGAGTCCATGTTCACATTCGACTCGCCCGTGAACGGGAAGTAGAAGCCCGTGAAGTTCATCGCGCTCATGATCTTCGAAAAGAAGATGCCCTTGGGCTTCTGGTCCGGCATGTCGAGGAACGGGAATTCGTCGTACAGGCAGTCATACACCGTGTCGGCGTAGTCTAAGATCTCCTGCCGGTCGGCGGTGAAGAGGCCGTTTTCGTCGCGCGCGATATGCGCCGACGCCTCGGCAAGATGGTCGGCAAAATACTGCGTGACGCGGACTAAGTCTTCATACGCGACAGGCTCGGGTGAAAGGCCGCTCTTGTCGCAGAAGTCGTCCGCGTAGTAGTTCGCGCCCCAGAGGAGCGAGAACGCGGCGTAGACCGTGAGGAATAAGTCGAGTACGAAGAGCGCGCAGCGGTACGCGGCGCGCCCTTTTTGGCGGGACTTCACAAGGTAGCGTACCATCAGCACGAGCAGTATGATCGCCGTGACCGCCGCGAGCACGTACAAAAGCTCTGCGACCGAAAACGGCAGCGCCGCGCACGCGCGGCCTAAGAATTGCTCCAAGGGCAGCGTGACTGAATAGACCCAGAAATTGACGGCCGCGCGATTCCCGCGGAAAAGATAGAAAAGCACAAGGACTGCGCCGCAGGCAAAAAGCCAGCGGTGCAGTCCTTTGTTGTCACGGTACAGGGTTTTCATGGGGAGATCAGTCCTTTTTTTCATCAAGCGGCGCAGGCGCGGGGGCGAACATCGCGTCGTCCGTCACGCCCTTTTTCGTGAGGCTGCGGTTCGTGAACCAGTTCACAAGCGAGCTGATGCACGCGAAGATCGGAACGCCGAGGAACATGCCGAGCACCCCGCCGAAGCCGCCGCCGACCACGATGGCCACGATGACCCAGAAGCTCGAAATACCAGTGGATTTGCCGAGGATTTTCGGCCCCAGAATATTGCCGTCGAACTGCTGCAATGCGATGATGAAGAGAATGAAGTAAAGGCACTGCTTGGGACTGACGAGCAGAATGAGGAACGCGCTCGGGATGGCGCCGAGGAACGGACCGAAGATCGGGATGATGTTCGTGACGCCCACGAACACCGAGATGATCGGCGTATACGGGAACTTGAAGATCGAGCAGCAGATGAAGCAGAGGATGCCGATGATGAGCGAGTCGAGCAGCTTTCCGCGCACGAAGCCGCTGAAGATGCGGTCGGCCTCGGACACGGCGCGCAGCGTGCGGCGGTACGGCGTTTCGGGCAGAATGGCGTAGAGGATCTTCTTCGACTGCTTGGCAAAGCTCTCCTTGCGCGCGAGCAGGTACACCGAGATCATCATGCCAATCAGCAGATTTTTGAGGAAGATGACGACGCTCCAGATGCCGCCGGTCACGGCGACGATCGCGACCTGCGCCTGCGGGATGACCGTGTCGGTGATCCACTTGACGAGCTTGTCGTAGTAGCCGTTGAGCGCGGAGAGCACCTGATCGGAGTAGATGTCGTCGGAGAAGATCGTCTGATTTTCCACAAGGCTGTTGACCCAGTTGTAGACGGTTTTATAATAGCTTTCAAAGTTGTCGGCCAGCGTCTTCGTGCTGTCGACCAGCTCGGGGATGAGAATGCTGAACATCAGGTAGATGAGGGCGATGACACAGATCCACGTGACGAGGATGCTCAGCCCCCGGACGAGCGAGGACTTGACCTTCGGCAGCACCTTCTGGATGCCGCGGTCGAAAAAGTCGACGATGGGGGCGAGCAGGTATGCGAACACAAGGCCGTAGATGACCGGCGAGAGCACGCTCATCAGCTTGTCGAAAAAGTCCAGCAGCACGCGGGACTGGAAAAAGGTGTCGTAAAACATCAGCACCGCGCAGGCCGAGACGATCAGCGTCACGCCGAGGTGCAGATAGGTTTTGTTTTTCATGCGCTTCCCCCTTTGGGCAGAATCCGTTAATTGTACGTCAAAATTAGCTTACTATTTTTTGCTGGGAATTGCAACCGCTCATTTCGTGTGTTATGATAATCTTCACTCTCTGTTAATGAAGATGAACAGAACTTGACTTTTTGGGCAGAGGGTGATTTTGACCGACAGGGCGCAGGGTGCTTTGCCGGTCTGATGCTGTGAAGAGCAAACGAGGAGGAACCCATGGACGACAAAAAGCTGCTCTTTATCGTCAATCCCCGCGCGGGAAAGACCAAATCCCTTGCGCCGCTGTTTGACGCCGCCGCGATCTATTCCGAGGCCGGCTATCTCGTCTCTGTGCGCAAGACCACGCACCGCGGCGAGGCGACGGAGCTCGCCGAATCGCTCGGGCCGGAATTCGACGTCGTCGTCTGCCACGGCGGCGACGGCACGCTCAACGAAACGGTGAACGGCGTGATGCGCATCCCGCAGGAATACCGCCCGCTCGTGAGCTATCTGCCCGGCGGCAGCACGAACGATTTTGCCGCGAGCCTGAATATCTCGTCGAACCCCGCCGAGGCGGCGGCCTCCGCCATGCGTATGAAGCCGAGATCGCTGGACGTGGGCAAATTCGGTGAGCGGAATTTTGTCTATGTCGCCTCGTTCGGCGCGTTTACGAAAACGACCTACACCGTCCAGCAGGACATTAAGAATATGTTCGGGCACTTTGCGTATCTTTTAGAGGGCGTCAAGAATCTCGACACGCTCTGCCCATACCGCATGAAGATCACGGCGGATGACGAGGTCTTCGACGGGGAGTATCTCTTCGGCGCGATCAGCAATTCGACGTCGATCGCGGGGCTGATGAAGCTCTCGCCCGACGAGGTGTCGTTCGACGACGGCAAGTTCGAGCTGCTGCTCGTGCCCGTGCCGAGAACGCCCGCGGCGATGCAGGCGCTCATTCTGGCGCTCATCAACAAGGACTACTACGACTCCGAGGGGCTGATCTTCCGCCACGTCAAACACGTCACGGCGGAGACGGCCGAGGACATCCCCTGGACGCTCGACGGCGAGTACGACCCCGGCGCGCCGGTCGTGGAGATCGGGATCGAGGAGAATGGGGTCACGATGCTGCTGTAACTTCAAAAAAGAGAGGCTGGCCTATGGGCCAGCCTCTCTTTTTTGAGGGGGTTGCGCTCCGCGGCAGCGCACGCGCCGTAGGCGCGCACGGAAATCGGCGAAGCGCCGCCGGTGGCGGATGAAGCGAGCCGGTTTCGAGGAAGTGGCACGATTGGCGCGCCCAGAAGGGCGCGGGAATCGTAATGCCACGACGGTGAACTGCGGAGTGAGAAGAATTTTTCCGACGCGCATGGAAATCGGCGAAGCGCCGCCAGTGGCGGATGAAGCGAGCCGGTTTCGAGGAAGTGGCACGATTGGCGCGCCTGAAAGGGCGCGGGAATCGTAACGCCACGACGGTGACGTCGGAAAAATGATTAAGATTATTTGCCGCCTGCGGGCGGCAAAGTCTGCGACGCTTTGCGCCGTGCGCGGCGCGGGGAGCCTGTTTTCTGCCCGTGAGGGCAGAAAATGCGGCGGGTGCGGAACGAAGGTATCTGCGTCGATTTTAAGTGCGGGGGCCTGTTTGCTGCCGGAGGCAGCAAAGGCGGCACGGGGGATTTGGCCTGTTCGCTGCCGTAAGGCAGCGAATGCGGCGGTTCGGGGCCTGTTTGCCGTCGTAGACGGCAAAGACGGCGGGGGACGATTTTCCTTATTTTTCTGTCAGGTGGGCTTGTTCCATTTTGCGGTAGAGGGTGCGGACGCTGATGCCGAGGGCCTGGGCGGCGCGGGCTTTGCCGGCGCTGTCCCAGCCGTACTGATTGAGCAGGTCGCGGATGACGCTGCCTTCGGCTTCTTTAAGGGCGGGGAGAGGCTGCTGTTCGAGCTCGCGCAGGAACGAGGGCGGCAGGTCGTCGGGCTGGACGATGCTGCCCTCGGCCATGTTGACGCAGTATTCGACGATGTTTTCAAGCTGGCGGACGTTGCCGGGCCAGCTGTAGCGGCGAAAGAGTGCGAGTACCTCGTCGCTGAAGCCCTCGACAGAAGCGCCGAGCTGGTGGTTGAACTTCTGCAAGAACGCCTCAAGCAGCTCCGGCAGGTCTTCGAGGCGTTCGCGCAGCGGGCACATCTCCATATCAATGACGTTGAGCCGGTAGAAGAGGTCGGCGCGGAAGCGCCCCTCGGCGATGCGCTGGCGGATGTCGGCGTTCGAGGCGGAGATAATGCGCGTGTTGAGTGGGATGGGGCGCGTGCCGCCCACGCGCTCGAACTGACGGTCCTGCAAAACGGTCAGCAGCTTTGCCTGCATGCTCATCGGCATCTCGCTGATCTCGTCGAGAAAGAGCGTGCCGCCCTCGGCCAGCTCCATTTTGCCCTGCTTGCCGGATTTGAGCGCGCCGGTGAACGCGCCGCCCTCGTAGCCGAACAGCTCGCTTTCAAAGAGCGTTTCGGGGATGTTGGCGCAGCTGATGATGACGAACGGCTTGTCGCGGCGGTTGCTCTCGTAGTGGATGGCGCGGGCGAGAAGGCCCTTGCCCGTGCCGGTCTCGCCGGAGATGTAGACCGACGAGGGGCTGTTCAGAATCTTGTTCATCCGGCGGCGGACGCTCGCCATCTGCGTGCCGCTGCCGCGCATGCGGCTGGCGTCGACATGGCGCGTGGGGGGCAGGATGGGGCCGGACTTGGCGCTCAGGCGCAGGGCCGCGCCCTCGTTCGAGCCGTCCGCGCCCAGGATGGGGATGGATGTGAGCGTGAGCTCGCAGTCGGGGCGCAGGGGGACGCTCTGGTTCTGCACCGGCTGGGCGCTGAGCACTTCGGCGCTCAGCTCGCGGGGGAGAAAGTCGTGGATCGAGGTGAGGCAGCTGCCGCTGAGCATCGCGAGCGCGGGGCCGTTGCTTGCGATGATCTCGCCGCGGGCGTTCACGAGAAGAAGCCCCTCGGAGACAAGCGATGTGAGCGCGGTGAACTGCTTTTCAAAGATCGAGGCGTCGCCCGCGTGGGCGTTTTTGATGAGCGTGGCCAGAAGGTCGGAAAAGTCGACCATGATGCGCTCAAAGTAGTCCATCTGCTCGGCGATGCGGTCGTGCGCGCTCTCAGAAAACGCGGAAAATGACAGAACGCCAACGGGCGTGCCGTCGATGACGATGCGCTTTAAGAGCTCGAGCGTCGCCGGACAGTTGCCGCTGAAGCGGCAGCCGATGCACGAGCGCATCTCGCCCGGGCGCAGGACGATGACCTCGTCATTTTCGATGACTTCCATGATCGACGGCTTGTGCACCGCTGTGCCCTTGCGCTCAAGATATCCCTGACTGCCCGTGACCAGCACGGCGGAGCCGTCGAAAACCGCGCCTTCTATATTAAATAAGTGATGAATAATCTGCAAAACCTGCGAAATCTCCGCACGATACAATGTCAGATCCATAAATCCGCCCCGTTTCTCTCTGATCTTGGGGTCAGTATAGCAAGGTTTGGCAGGAAAAGCAAGAAAAAACGGCATGGATTTGACACAAATGTCTGTCACATTGACACGGATGGCAGAAAAATGAAGAATTTTGACAAAACAAAAATGGAAAATGGAATGCTTGAGATGAAAAAGTTGAAGGCAATATTCGCGGGTTTCTATGAGGGACGTATGATTATTTGGATTGATCTTTGTCTTTTACGACAAATATTTACTTTACTTGACAAAAGCAGCAAAAGTTGGTACGCTCTTTGCTTGTAGGAAACCGGTAAATATAGTGCCGCGCGAAACCGGCGCTGACATTTGAAAGGAGTCCATACCATGATCCAGAAATCTGATCCGTTAAACCTGACAGGCAAAGTTGCGGTCATCACGGGCGCGGGTTCGGGCATCGGCCTCGGCGTTGCTCAGATGTTGTCCGCCTACGGCGCGGCTGTCGCCATCGTCGACGTGAGCCCCAAGGCCGAGGCTGCCGCGCAGGAACTGCGCGATGCCGGCCGCAACGCCGCGTTCTTTCAGTGCGACGTGACGAACGAGCAGAGCGTGATCGACACGGTCAACGCCATCGTCGCCAAGTTCGGCCGCATTGATATTCTGCACAACAACGCCGGCGTGACGGTGCGCAAGTGCATCGACGAGCTGAGCGAAAAAGAGTGGGACTTCGTTCTTGATGTGGGTCTCAAGGGCCTGTTCCTGATGAGCAAGCACGTCATCCCCGAGATGCGCAAGGTCGGCGGCGGCTCCATCGTCAACACCGGCTCGGGCTGGGGCCTCAAGGGCGGCGACCAGGCGGCTGCCTACTGCGCCGTCAAGGGCGGTATCGTCAACGTGACGCGCGCCATGGCCATCGACCACGGCAAGGACAACATCCGCGTCAACTCCATCAACCCCGGCGACACCGTGACCGCCATGATGATCAGCGAAGGCCGCCAGACCGGCGAGATCAAGAGCGACGCCGATATCGACGAGTTCCTCAAGTCCTGCGGCAGCGGCCGTCCGCTTGCCCGCATCGGCCAGCCGGAAGACATCGCTAAGGGCGTGCTGTTCCTCTGCTCCGACCTCGCCTCCTGGATCACGGGTGCGGCGCTCGTCGTGGACGGCGGCGGCATTGCCTAAAGATAACCATAAATAAGAAAGGAAAACTGCAATGAGTGTGAAAGGCTTCAAGAGCCATCCGTACATCCCGAACTCCGTTCCCGAAGTGGAGCAGGAGATGCTGCACGAGATCGGCCTGAACTCTCTCGAGGAGCTGCATGAAGAAGTCCCCGATGAGATCATCCTGAAAAACGAAATGAACCTGCCCGAGGCGTTCGGCTCCGAGTACGAGCTGCGCCGCCACGTCGAAAAGCTGCTCAAGAAGAACAGCTCCTGCGACGATAACCTCAACTTCCTCGGTGCGGGCTGCTATCAGCACTATGTGCCCGCCATCTGCGACGAGATCAACGGCAAGGGCGAGTTCCTGACCGCTTACGGCGGCGAGAGCTACAACGACTTCGGCCGCTTCCAGAGCCTCTTTGAGTATGAGAGCCTGATGGCCGAGCTTGTCGACATGGAAGTCGTCAACGTCCCGACGATGGACTACTCCCAGGCCGCGGCCACCGCCATCCGCATGGGCTCCCGCGTGGCCAAGCGCACCGGCGTTCTCGTCCCCGCCTCCATGGATCGCGAAAAGCTCGCCGTCATCAGGAACTACTGCACGCCCGACCTCACGATCGAAGAGGTCAAGTGCGACGAAAAGACCGGCTGCATGGATCTTGCCGACCTCAAGAGCAAGCTGAACGATTCCATCGGCGTCGTCTATTTTGAGAACCCCAACTACTTCGGCGCGTTCGAAGTGAACTCCCGCGAGATCGCGAACGCCGCGCATGATGCAGGCGCGCAGTGCGTCGTCGGCGTCGACCCCATCTCCCTCGGCGTTGTGGCCGTGCCCCGCAGCTACGGCGCGGACATCGTCTGCGGCGACCTGCAGCCGCTCGGCATCCACATGAACTACGGCGGCGGCCAGTCCGGCTTCATGGCCACGATGGACGACCCGACCTATGTTCTCGAATTCCCCTCCCGACTCTTCGGTATCTGCCGCACCAACACCGAGGGCGAGTATGCCTTCGCCGACGTTGCGTATGACCGTACCTCGTTCGGCCACCTGCGCGACAAGGCCAAGGAATATGTCGGCACGCAGACCGCTCTCTGGGGCATCACCGCGGGCGTTTACCTCGCGACCATGGGCCCTGAGGGCATGAAGGAAGTCGGCGAGACCATCATGCAGAACGCCCAGTATGCTGCAAGCAAGCTCGCCGCCCTGCCGAATGTGTCGCTGCGCTTCGAGACTCCGTTCTTCAAGGAGTTCGTGCTTGATTTCAACAAGACCGGCAAGACGGTCAAGGAGATCAACAAGGCGCTGCTCGAAAAGCACATCTTCGGCGGCAAGGATCTCTCCGGTGATTTCCCCGCGCTCGGCCAGTGCGCCATGTACTGCGTGACGGAGGTCCACACCAAGGAGGATATCGACACTCTCGTCTCCGCGCTGAGCGAGATCCTGGGTTGAAAGGAGAGGAAAGAACATGAAAAAGATCGATAGAAGCTCCAAGGTTCGCACCGGTTTCCATCAGGCAAAGTGGGACGAACCCGTCATTTTCGAACTGAGCAAGCACGGCGAGCGCGGCATCCTTGTCAACAAGGCTGACCCCAAGGTCGCCGAGGCTGTGGAAGGCGTGAACGCGCTGCCCGAGTTCCTCAAGCGCAAGGAAGCCCCCGCGCTGCCTGAGATCTCCCAGCCCCGCGTGCTGCGCCACTATGCGCGCCTCGCGCAGGAGACCCTCGGCGCCGACGTCAACATCGAGATCGGCCAGGGCACCTGCACCGTGAAGTACAGCCCCAAGGTCAACGACCAGCTCGCAAACCTCCCGCAGATGCGCGAGATGCACCCCCTGCAGGACGAAAGCACCTGTCAGGGCATCATGGAGATCATGTACAACACCGGCAAGTACATGTGCGAGATCTCCGGCATGGACCGTTTCTCCTTCCAGCCCAGCGGCGGCTCTCAGGCCATTCTGGGCATGGCGTCCCTTGTGTACGCCTACTACAAGTCCCGCGGCGAGGAGAAGCAGCGCAACGAGATCATCACCACGATCTACTCCCACCCCTCCGACGCGGCGGCCCCGCACGTCAAGGGCTTCAAGATCATCTATCTGCATCCGGATGAAAACGGCTATCCCGACTACGAGGCCTTCAAGGCGGCTGTGAATGAGCACACCGCGGCCTTCTTTGTCGCGAACCCCGAGGACACCGGCGTTTACAACAAGAACGTGCTGAAGTTCACCAAGCTCCTCCACGAGGCGGGCGGCCTGTGCGCTTACGACCAGGCGAACGCCAACGGCCTGCTCGGCGTGACCCGCGCACGCGACGCCGGCTTTGATATGTGCTTCTTTAACCTGCACAAGACCTTCTCCACCCCGCACGGCTGCGGCGGCCCCGCCTGCGGCGCTGTCGGCTGCTCGAAGGAGCTTGAAAAGTTCCTGCCCGCGCCGCTGATCGGCTTCGACGGTGAGAAGTACTTCTACGATTACGAGACCACGAACAACCCGTCCGCCATCGGCAAGATCCGCGAGTTCAACGGCGTTGCGCCGGTCGTGCTCAAGGCCTATGCGTGGATCCGTTCCATGGGCCCCGACGGCCTGTATCAGGTCGCCAAGACCGCGGTTCTGAACAACAACTACATGTTCAAGAAGCTCATGGAGTTCCACTGCGTGGATGCGCCCTACATCCCCGGCAAGCAGCGCATCGAGCAGTGCCGCTACACGCTCGAGACCCTCGCCAAGGAGACCGGCGTCGGCACCGCGGACGTCCAGCGCCGCATGATGGATTTCGGCATGCACTATTGGCAGAGCCATCACCCGTATTACGTCCCCGAGCCGATGACACTCGAGCCGACCGAGACCCCGTCCAAGGAGGATATCGACGAGTACATCGAGACCCTCAAGTATGTCTTCGACGAGGCCTACAACGATCCTGAAAAGGTCAAGAACGCCCCGTATCAGAGCGTCTGCCACCAGCTCGACGAGTCCAACATGGACGATCCCGCGCAGTGGGCCGTGACCTGGCGCTGCTATCTCAAGAAGTTCCAGTGAAACACTTAGGCTTGATCGTCAACCCCATCGCGGGGATGGGCGGAAGCGTAGGATTAAAGGGCACCGACGGCGTGGCAGCGGAAGCTGCCCGCCTCGGCGCCGTCCGTCATTCCGGAGACCGCGCGGAAAAAGCGCTGCGCGAGCTCCTGCCGATCAAAGATGACCTCTGCGTGCTCTGCGCAAGCGGAGAGATGGGCGAGGCGCTGGCGCGAAAGCTCGGCTTCCCCAACGTGCAGGTCGTTTACCGCAGCGAGGGAGAGACGACAGCTGACGACACCATCCGCGCCGCCCGCGCGATGGAGGGGGCAGACCTTCTGCTTTTCGCCGGCGGCGACGGCACCGCGCGCAACATCTATGAGGCGTTGGGGGAGAAGACTGTCGCCATCGGCATCCCCGCGGGCGTGAAGATCCACTCGCCCGTGTACGCCATCCGTCCCGAGGCGGCGGGAAAGCTCGCCCTCCGCTATTTGGAGGGCAAATGCCGCCGCACGCAGGAGGCCGAGGTCGTGGACATCGACGAAGCGGCGTACCGCGACGGCCGCGTGAGCACGAGCCTGTATGGCTATCTTATGATCCCCGACGAGCGCGACTACATGCAGCACGGCAAGGCGCCCTCGCCCGTGAGCGAGCACGCCCAGCAGGAGAGCATCGCCTGCGACATGGTCGAGCGCATGCTGCCCGACACCTATTATCTGATCGGCCCGGGCTCCACCACGCGCACGCTGATGGACGAGATGGGCCTGCCCGACACGCTGATCGGCGTGGACCTTGTCTGCAACAAAAAGATCGTGCAGATGGACCTGAGCGAGCAGGAGATCTTAAAGCGCCTCAGCGAAAAGCCGACGCACCTCGTCTTAACGCCCACCGGCGGGCAGGGTTACCTGCTTGGCCGCGGCAACCAGCAGCTCAGCGGCAGGGTCGTGAAAAAGATCGGAAAAGAGAACATCCATGTTCTCGCCACGAAAGAAAAGCTGTTCCACCTGATGGGCCGCGCCCTTTTGGTGGACACCGGCGATGAAGAGGCGGACAGGCTGCTCTGCGGCTATACCCGCGTGATCGTGAGCTACCACGAAGAGCAGATGTGCCGCATCGCCACAGAATAAATCCCCTATTGAATCCCTGAGGACATCAGATCATCAGTTAAAGAAAGGATGAGTAATTATGTTAAAGCAGGATTATCATTTTGAGTCCCGCGCGCTGTATCCGGAGCTCAAGGGCAAGCGCGTGGTCGTGACCGGCGGCGCTTCCGGTATCGGTAAGGCTACCGCCAAGCGCTTTGTGCTCGAGGGCGCTCGTGTCGTGGTCTTCGACTACAACGAGAAGGCCTTCGACGCGCTCAAGCAGGAGATCCCCGGCCTCGCCGGTACGGTCAAGGTCGACGTCAGCAGCGAAGAGAGCGTCAAGGCTGCGTTTGCTGAGATGGACAAGATTCTCGGCGGCATCGACATCCTGATCTCCAACGCGGGCATTTCGATCCGCAAGAAGTTTATCGAGACCGACTTCGCCCAGTGGAAGCGCGTGATGGGCGTCAACCTCGACGGCATGTGCCTTTGCATCATGGAGGCCCTCAAGCGCATGCAGAAGGACAAGAGCAAGGAGAACCCGGGCGTCATCCTCTGTACCGCTTCCACGAACGGCATGGAAGGCCACCCGTTCTACACCGACTACAATGCCTCCAAGGCGGCTGTCATCAACCTCGTCCGCTCTGTGGCTCTTGAGCATGCGCCGTGGATCCGCTGCAACTGCATCTGCCCGGGCTACGTCCTGACCCCGATGCAGGAGGCCGAGTACACGCAGGAGATGTTCGACGAGTGCAACAAGGGTATTCCGATGCAGCGTCACGCCGACCCTGCCGAGGTCGCCGCGCTCTATGCGTTCCTCGCTTCCGACGAGGCCAAGTACATCACCGGCCAGCACATCCCCCTGGACGGCGGCGAGACCGCATAAATCGCAGGATCTCATCTCACTCTTTTCCCAATTTCGAAGAGAACGCGCACAGGGCGCGGAGAAAATCGCAAAGATCTTCCTGATAACATCCAAAAATCAGAATGTTCAAACTGAGGCTTTTTTTAGTCTTTTACCGCGGACCCTCATGCATTTTTAATGGAGCCGGACGCCGGACGGCATGCGCCGTCCGGCCCCGGTGCACCAAATCCGAAAAAATCTGCTTTGTTGGCATGAGGGACATGAAAGAAAGGACCTGGAAACATGGAAGAAACCAAAACTTATTTTACCCCGAAACTATGGGTGGCACTTGCCTCTATGGCATTTCTGATCGCGGCCATGTGCTGTGCGATCTTCATCACCGGCCAGCAGCTCCACATCACGATGATGGTCTGCATGGGCTTTACGATCCTCTTACTCAAGCTCACCGGCTGCCCCTACAAGTACATCGAAGAATCCATCCTGTACGGCGGTAAGCTGCTCATTCCCACGCTGGTTATCCTGTACTGCATTGGCGGCCTGATGGGCTCCTGGATCGCCGGCGGCACCGTTCCTATGATCATTTACTGGGGCTTAAAGCTCATTAACCCCAGTTGGTTCCTGCTCACGGCCATGATCGCCTGCATCATCACAGCGATGGCCACGGGCTCTTCCTGGTCCACCGCGGGCACCGTCGGCGTTGCGCTGATGGGCGTCGGCCTGGGCCTTGGCGTCAACCCCGCGCTCACCGCGGGCGCGGTCGTCTCCGGCGCGGCGTTCGGCGACAAGATGTCCCCGCTGTCCGATACGACCAACGTCGCTCCCGCTGTTGCGGAAGCGGACCTCTTTGACCACATCAAGGCGATGGTTACCACCGGCGGCCCCGCGATCGTGCTGGCCGGCATCGGCTTCGCCGTTCTCGGCCACACCGAGGCGAGCTCCATCAACAGCGAGACGGTCGACCAGATCCTCACCTCGCTCGATGAGATGTTCAACCTGAACTTCATCACCCTCATCCCCATTATCCTCGTTCTTGTGCTCGCGTACCTCAAGATGCCCGCATTCCCGACGCTGCTGATCTCCGGCCTGACCGGCGCGGTCATCGCAGTGCTCGTCCAGGGCGTTACGATCCCCAACATCATGACCATCATGCAGGAAGGCTTCGTCAGCAACACCGGCATGTATGATATCGACAAGCTCCTCTCCCGCGGCGGTATGTTCTCGATGAACTACACCGCGAGCCTGAGCGTCATCGTCATGGTCTACGGCGGCATTCTTGAAAAGTGCGGCATCCTCGATGTTCTGCTCGACAAGATCAAGGGTCTGACCCGCACGGTCGGCACGCTCGTTCTCACCACCGTCGTGGTCGAGATCTGCCTCAACCTCGTCACCGCCAGCCAGTACATGACGCTGATCCTCGGCGGCAAGCTCCTGATGCCCGCCTACCGCGAGAAGGACATGCTGCCCCAGTGCCTGTCCCGCACGCTGGAAGACTCCGGCACCGTCACCTCTCCGCTGATCCCGTGGAACCTCTGCGGCGCGTTCATTTCCGCGGCGCTCGGCGTGGGCTGCTTTGAGTATCTGCCCTACGCGCTGTTCTGCTGGCTCTGCCCGCTGATCGCCGTTCTGTGGGGCTTCCTCGGCAAGTTCCAGTGGAAGACCGGCGACATCCCCAGCAAGAAGACCTACCGCCCCGTCGACGCGACGGTCGAGGCGGCCAAGAAGTAAGAATGGGACTCACTTTCAAATAGGTTTCAAAAAACCGCGAGAGAGCGGGTGCGGAGAAGCAATAATCCTTCTCCGCACCCCAAACTCGTCTTTTGGCATAACGCGACAAAGCGTTTTGCCGCCCGATTTCAGATCAGAAAGGACGAAACAGGCTATGAAGATCGGCTTTATCGGCACGGGCAACATGGGCGGCGCGCTCGCCAGCGCCGCCGCAAAAAGCGGCGAGGTGAAAGTGCTGCTCGCCAACCGCACGAAGGCAAAGGCAGAGGCGCTCGCAGAGCGCATCGGCGCTGTTGTGAGCGGCAACGAAAGGATCGCGAAGGAAGCGAACCACATTTTCCTCGGTGTGAAGCCGCAGATGATGGCGGGCATGCTCGAAGGCATCGCCCCCGCGCTCAAGGCGCGCGGGAGCGAGCCGCTGCTCGTCAGCATGGCCGCGGGGCTGACCATCCAGCGCATCCGCGAGCTTGCGGGCGGGGACTATCCCGTCATCCGCATCATGCCGAATATGCCCGCCGCTGTGGGCGAGGGCGTCATCTTCTACGCGTGCAGTGAAAACTGCGAAAAAGCGCAGCTTGAGGCGTTCCTCCGCTATATGGCGCCCGCGGGCAAGCTCTTCCCGCTCGAGGAGAAATTGCAGGACGCGGGCTCCGCGGTTGCAGGCTGCGGCCCAGCCTTTGCCGCAATGTTTCTGGAGGCGATGGCCGACGGCGGCGTCGCGTGCGGCCTGCCGCGCGCGGCTGCGGTGCAGTACGCCGCGC
>CALAAN010000286.1 GCA_937884915.1 uncultured Oscillibacter sp. | reverse complement strand
GAGCGGGTTCGTCTTGGCGTAGTATTCGCCGTAAAACTCCTGCCCCTTCAAATCGCTCAGCGAGCGGTACTCCATCGCGTCGCGCAGCAGCAGACATGCGCGTCGGCAGGCCTCGCCGGTGACGAGCGTCTGGCGCGAGCCGGAGGTGTCGCCGCTGTCGGGTGTTGTGAGCGTGCTGTTGCCGTCGTAGACGACCTGATCGCGGTCGAGCTTCGCGTTCGTCACGACGATCTGCACCAGCACCGTACCGAGGCCCTGACCGATGCAGGATGCGCCCGCGCGGATATGGACCTTGCCGTCCTCGCCGATGACGAGCTTGCAGCGTCCGTAGTCGGGAAGGCCGACGCCGACGCCCGCGTTTTTCATCGCGCAGGCAAGGCCGACCGGCTCGCCGTTTTTGACCGCTTCGTCGTAGTAGGGCTTGATGGCCTCGAGCGTTTCGACAAGGCCCGTCTCGGGGCCGACGATCTGGCCGTTCGGCAATACCTCGCCCGGGCGGATGGCGTTGCGGTAGCGAATTTCCCACGGGGAGATGCCGACGAGGTCGGCCATCTCGTTTAGGAGCGTTTCGGTCGCAAAGCAGGTCTGTGTCACGCCGAAGCCGCGGAATGCGCCCGCGGGCGGGTTATTCGTATAGTAGGCGTGGCCCTCAATTTCAAAATTCTCATAATGGTACGGGCCCGCGGCGTGCGTGCATGCACGCTCGAGCACGGGGCCGCCGAGCGAGGCAAAGCCGCCCGTGTCGGACACAACGCTCGCCTTCACGCCCTGAATGATACCGTTTTCGTCGCAGCCCATCGTAAAGTCCATCCACATCGGATGGCGCTTGGGATGCACGAGGAGCGACTCCTGCCGCGTGAGCTTCACCTTGACCGGCACGCGCGCGATGTATGCGATGAGCGCCGCGTGGTGCTGCACGGACATGTCCTCTTTCCCGCCGAAGCCGCCGCCGACGAGCATATTTTCGACCTGGCAGTGCGCAAAGTCGACGCCGAGCATCGCCGCGCACTCGTGCTGGGTGGTGTGCGCGCTCTGGTCGGTCGTCAGCAGCTTCACGCCGCCGTTTTCAAGCGGGAGCGCCACGCAGCACTCGGGCTCCAAAAAGGCGTGCTCCGTCCACGGGGTCTGAAACTTTTCATGTAAGACGTATTTGGAACGCTTGATAGCCTCGTCGGCGTTGCCGCGCACGACGTGGCGGTGCGCCTGCAAATTGCCGCGGTTGCCCATGATGACCTCGGGCGCGCCGGGGGCGGACGCCTCCTCGGGCCCATAGACCGCGGGAAGCTCTTCATAGACGACGCGCACGAGCTTTTTCGCCTGTTCGAGCGTTTCTAGGTCGCGTGCGCAGACGAGCGCCACTGCATCGCCGAGGTACTGCGTGATCTCCCCCTCGCCGATGAGCGTGGGCTGGTCCTTCTGGATGTGGCCGACGTTCTGCTGGCCCGGGATGTCCTTTGCCGTCAGCACACAGACGACGCCTGGGAGCTCTTCTGCTTCCTTTGTGCGGATGTAGAGCACGCGGGCGCGCGGGTACTGGCTGCGTACCGCGCCGCCGTAGCACATACCGTCAACATAGACATCGTCGGGATACCTGCCGTAGCCCTGCACCTTTTCGGCGACGTCGATGCGGTGTACGCGCGAGCCGACCTGAAAGTCTTCCTTCTTTTCAGGGATCTTCCCCTCGCGTAAAATTTTCGCCGCAAGCAGGATGCCGTCGATGATCTTGACATAGCCCGTGCAGCGGCAGATATTGTTGCGGATGGCAAAGGCAGCCTCCTCGCGCGTCGGGTCGGGGTTCTGGTCAATGAGCCCCTTGGCCGAGATGACCATGCCTGGGATGCAGAAGCCGCACTGCACGGCTCCAGCCTCGCCGAAAGCATAGGTGAAGGCTTCCTTTTCAAAGTCGGAAAGGCCTTCGACCGTGACGATATGTTTCCCCTCCAGCTTGTCTGTCTGTGGGATGCAGGCCTTCGTCGGCTTGCCGTCGATGAGGACATGGCATGTGCCGCACGCACCCTCGCTGCACCCGTCTTTCACACTTGTCAGATGCAGCTCGTCGCGAAGATAGCGGATGAGTTTTTGATTTTTCTCCACCGTGACCGGTGTACCGTTGACAACGAATGCAGCCATTTCAGATCTCCTGTTCGCAAGAAAATCACAAATATAACAATTATTTTGGTTGCCTAACTAATTTTATTGTAGCACAGGCACAACAAAGACGCAACACAAATTCTGAATTCCGATATTCTATTTTCGGAATCACGCTTTTTGCCGTAAATCCTTGACAAATTCCGTCCGATGGGCTAAGATGTCGCCGTACCTGCAAGGGGCGCTGGCGCAAGCCGGCTGTGATGCGGCGTATCGCCGTCGCTGTCCCTTAGACCTGATCCGGGTAATGCCGGCGTAGGAATGCAAAGAGTATCTTGCCTGAACTTTGCACTGTGACGTCGACGCCGCGGTGCTTTTTTGCACCGCGGCGCGGACAGGGATCATATTTTTAGGAGGAATCCCTTATGAGCAACACGTCCACCCATTCCACCACCCGCCGCCTGGCCGAAGGCGGCATCTGCATCGCGCTCGCCCTTGTGCTGAGCTACATCAAAATCCCCATCGGTCTGTCGTTCGGCGGCTTCGGCGGCTCGATCAACCTTGTGATGATCCCCCTCATCCTCTTCGCCGTGCGCTACGGCGCGCCCTGGGGCATCCTCGCGGGCGTCGCGTTCGGTACGCTCAAGTATTTCTTTGCCGAGGGCTTCGCCGTGAGCTGGGTGTCGATCATCTTCGACTATTCGATCGCCTACGGCGCGGTCGGCCTCGCGGGCCTTTTCCGCGTGAAGGGCAACGACTATTCCAAACTCCCGCTCGCCGCGTTCATCGGCTGCCTCGGCCGCTTTGTCATCCACTTCATCTCCGGCGTGACGGTCTACGCGCAGTACATGCCTGAGGAATTCATGGGCATGACCATGACGTCTCCCGTGTTCTACTCCGTGCTGTATAACGGCACGTACATGCTGCCGAACACGATCCTCGCGATCGTCATCTGCGCGCTGCTGATGAAGCCCGCAGAGAAGCTGCCGCAGGCAGAGTAATAAATATGGCAGCGCGACAGCGCTGCATTTGTTCCCTGCGCCTCGCAGGGGACGGATAAAAGGGGGATATTCTCTTTCACAAAAGAGA
>CALAAN010000285.1 GCA_937884915.1 uncultured Oscillibacter sp. | reverse complement strand
CCGAAGAGACGCAGCACCTCCTGCGGTGGGGCGTCGGACGTCATGTCGTAGTCGGACGGTGTCTTGCCGCGCAGCATTTCGCGCACGCAGCCTCCGACCAAGTACGGCGAATAGCCCGCGCCTTGCAGCGCGGCGATGACCGTTTTGACTTCTTTCGGTAAAAAGAGCATGGAACCCTCACAAAAAATCAAATTTTTAGCATTGCACTCCGTTCGCCGCTATATTATAATAGAAAATCCATAAAAAGTAAATCTCCTGTGCTCCGCACAAGGAAAGGATTTGATACAATGAATAACCAGAAGGATATTTTCTCCTATCTCGTTCCCGGCAAGTGCGCGCATCTGGCCGGCATCGGCGGCGTTTCGATGAGCCCGCTGGCCGAGGTGCTGCACGGCATGGGCCTCAAGGTCCAGGGCAGCGACATGAACGACGGTCCGTCCGTCGAGCATCTGCGCTCGCTCGGCATCCCCGTGGCCATCGGCCACGCGGCGGACAACCTCGGCGAGTGCGACTTTGTCATCCGCACCGCCGCCATCCACGACGATAACCCCGAAATTTCCGGTGCGGTGACGCGCGGTATCCCCGTCTTCGAGCGCGCGCAGGCCTGGGGCGCGATCATGAAGGGCTACAAAAATGCCCTCTGCATCTCTGGCACGCACGGCAAGACGACGACCACTTCGATGGCGACGCATATCTTCATGGCCGCGCAGAAGGACCCGACCGTCATGATCGGCGGCACGCTGCAGCTGCTCCATTCCGGCTATCGCGTCGGCAAGGGCGACACGATCATCGCCGAAAGCTGCGAATACTGCAACTCATTTCTGAGTTTCTTCCCCACCGTCGCGGTCATTTTGAACGTAGAGGCTGACCATCTCGATTTCTTCAAGGATCTATCCGATGTGGAGCATTCGTTCCGCCGCTTTGCAGAACTCGTCCCCATCGGCGGACATGTCGTCGCCAATATGGACGATCAGGGCGCGCGCGATGCGCTCAAGGGCATCTCCCAACCCATTTTCTGGTTCAGCTACGACGATCCCGCCGCGCAGTGCCGCGCGGAAAACGTCGTCTGGACGGACGGGTTGCCGAGCTTTGACATCTATATCCGCGGCAGCTACTATGCGCACGTCTCCCTGCGCGTGGGCGGCAAGCACAACGTGATGAACGCGCTGGCCGCGGCGAGCGCCGCGTATCTTCTCGGCGTCAGCGGCGAGGCCGTCGGCCTCGGTCTTGCGACGTTCACCGGCGCGGGCCGCCGCTTTGAGTACAAGGGCAGCTACCACGGCGCGGACGTCTACGATGACTACGCCCACCACCCCGGCGAGCTGCACGCGCTGCTCGAAATGGCGAAGACGCTGCCCTATAAGCGCATCATCTGCGCCTTCCAGCCGCACACCTACACGCGCACAAAGGCGCTGTTCGACGATTTTGTCAAGGAACTGCGCGTGCCCGACGTTGTCGTGCTGGCGGAAATTTACGCCGCGCGCGAGCAGAACGACATCGGTATTTCGTCGATGGACCTCTGCCGCGAGATCCCCGGCTCTGTCTACTGCCCGACGCTCGACAAGGTGACCACCGCGCTCGCGCGCATCGCCTGCCCTGGCGACCTTATTTTGACCGTCGGCGCGGGCGATATATTCAAGGCCGGCGAAAAACTGCTGAAAGAAGAGAAATAAAGCGACATGGAAATCTCCCCGATCTATCACAATTCCCGCCCCGAGGGCGAGCTGCCCGCGCAGGAAACGGCGGCGTTCGACTTTTTAGATTCCCTCGGCATCGACTACGAGCGCGTGACGCACGAGCTGGCCGACACGATGGAAAAGTGCGACGACGTGTCCGCCGTGCTCGGCGTGGACGTGTGCAAGAACCTCTTTCTCTGCAACCGGCAGAAGACGAGCTTCTACCTTTTATGTATGCCGCCGCACAAGGCGTTTCACACGAAGGACTTGAGCCACCAGATCGGCTCGGCCCGCCTGTCGTTCGCGCCGGAGGAGCAGCTCTGGGAGCTGCTGCACTGCACGCCGGGGTCTGCGACGATCCTCGGCCTTATGAACGATGAAGAAAACCGCGTACAGCTGCTCATCGACAAGGAGACCTATGAGGCAGAGTTCTTCTCCTGCCACCCGTGCCTCTGCACCTCGACCATCAAGCTCAATACGAGCGACGTCAAAAACGTTCTGCTGCCGAAGGTACACCACAAGCCTATCATTGTGGAGCTGTAAGGCTGAATTACGCAAAAAAGGTTCCGAAGAGACTTCTTCGGAACCTTTTATATGAGCTCTTGTGCTGTAAGGCATATCAGCTTGTCAACGTCTGCGCCGGAACAGGTACAGACGCTGGCAGCATAGTCGGAGAACGGTTCGAGCGCGAAAACGCGCTCGTTCGGGACGCTCGGCACTTCCCTGTCGCGCAGGGCGACGGCGCTGAGCCCAGCACGCTTGCAGCGGCTCTCCCGCCGCACCCAGAGGCGCCAGAAATCGGCGTCGTTTTCCGCATGGAAGCGCGTGCGCATCGCATCGCTCACGGGGCGAAAACACTCGATGTCCGCGCCGACGGGCTCGTCATGCACGGCCAGCAGCGCTGCGCCGCGCGTGTGGCTCAGGCTGAAGTGAACATCCGGATGCGCCGCGAAGTACGGCTTGCCGTGCTCGCCGTAAGAAAGCTGCGGTAGATTTTCCCAGCCGTAAAGGTCACGCAGCGCGCGGCAGAGCAGCGCGTAGGCACAGAGAGCTTCGGGCGTTTTGGCGCGGTCCTGCCGCGCGGGCGGCAGAAAGCGCGCGAGCGCGGATAGCTCCGCCTCTGAGAGCGGCTGAGAAATTCTGACCGCATACAGTTCGATATTCACGATCTTTCCCTCCTTTTGCGCCGCGATTCCTGCGAAAATTATAGGAGAAATGGCGCGGTCTGTCAAATTTTCTCCACGCGGAAAATTTTTTCTGAAATTTTTCCGTCAAAAAAGAGGAAAGCGGCCGTTTTCGGCGTATATATACCATTGACAACAAAAAGTTCCGTGCGCAGACGTGAGAAAGGAGGACGCCATGGCCTTTGACCGTCAGTTTTTGGACGAGCTCATCGCCCGCAACGACATTGTCGACGTTGTCAGCAACTATGTCTCGCTCCAGCCGCGCGGGGGGAGCCTGTGGGGCTGCTGCCCCTTTCACAGCGAAAAGACGCCTTCGTTCCACGTACTGCCGGACAAGCAGCTGTGCTACTGCTTCGGCTGCAAAAAAGGCGGCGGCGTCATCAACTTCATCATGGAGGAGGAGAACCTCTCCTTCCCCGACGCGGTGCGCTTTCTCGCGCGGCGCGTGAACATGCCCGTGCCGGAGGAAGAGCACAGCGACGAGAGCCGGTTACGGTCGCGCATTCTGTCGCTCAACCGTGACGCGGCGCGCTTTTATTACGAGCAGCTCTACTCGCCCAAGGGCGCGCCGGTGCTCGAGTACATGAAAAACCGCAGGATCACGCGGCGCAATGCGACGAACTTCGGCCTCGGCGCAGCGGCGGACGAGTGGGACGGTTTACTGACCGCGATGCGGAAAAAGGGCTACGGCGACGGTGAACTGCTTGCCTCGGGCCTTGCCATCCGCGGCAAAAACGGCGGGCTGTACGACAAATTCAGAAAGCGTCTCATCTTCCCCATCATCGATGTGCGCGGCGACGTGCTGGGCTTTGGCGGGCGCATCATCAGCAAGGATGATCCGGGCGCGAAGTACATGAACACGCCCGAGACCATCGTTTACAGCAAGCGGCGCGTCCTATACGGGCTGAACCTCGCCAAAAAGAGCAAGCGCAGCAACATCATCTTAGTTGAGGGCAACATCGACGTCGTGATGCTGCATCAGGCGGGATTCGACAATGCCTGCGCCTCGATGGGCACGGCGCTCACGACCGAGCAGCTGCAATTACTCAGCCGCTACACAAAGGAGATCGTGCTCTGCTACGATAACGACGACGCGGGCAAGGTCGCAACGCAAAAGGCGCTGACGCTCCTTAACAACACCGACTTTCAAGTCAAGGTGCTCGAACTCCCCAAGCGGCTCGTCGACGGGCAGTACATCAAGCAGGACGCGGATGACTTCATCAAATTCCAGGGCAAGGACGCCTTTGAGCATCTGCTTTCGGGCAGTGAGAGCGGGATGGACTTCCGTATGGCGCAGCTCAAGTCAAAATTCGACCTCAAGAGCGACGAAGGCCGCATCGGCTTTGCCGAGGCGGCGGCAGGATTGCTCTCCGCCGTGCCGAACGCAGTCGAGCGCGAAATTTACACCGTGCGCGCGTCCGAAGCCGCGGGCATCACGCCCGACGCGATGAAGCTCGAGGTCGAGCGCGCGCGGAAACGCGCCCGCTACAAGGAAAAGCGTGAGCAGGAGCGGCGG
>CALAAN010000284.1 GCA_937884915.1 uncultured Oscillibacter sp. | reverse complement strand
CCGAGCCGAACGGGAACGTGCGCAGCAGGAAAAAGCGCAGCGCGTCCACGCCGAAGCGTTCGGCGAGCACGTATGGGTCGACGACGTTGCCCTTGGACTTCGACATCTTGCCGCCGTCCATCACGAGCCAGCCGTGGCCGTAGACGTGCTTGGGGAGCGGCATGCCCATGCTCATGAGCATCGCAGGCCAGATAATGGAGTGGAAGCGGACGATCTCTTTGCCGACAAAGTGCACGTCAGCGGGCCAGTACTTATCGTAGTCGTCGTACTTCTCGTTCATAAAGCCGAGCGCCGTGCAGTAGTTGAAGAGCGCGTCGACCCAGACGTAGACGACGTGACCAGGGTCAAAGTCCACGGGGATGCCCCAGGTGAAGCTCGTGCGGGAGACGCAGAGGTCTTCGAGGCCGGGCTTGATGAAGTTGTTGACCATTTCGTTCACGCGGGAGGCGGGCTGGAGGAAGTCGGTGTCCTCCAGCAGGTGCTGCACGCGGTCGGCGTACTTAGAGAGCTTGAAGAAGTAGGCCTCTTCCTCGGCGTCCTCGACCTCGCGGCCGCAGTCGGGGCACTTGCCGTCAACTAACTGGCTCTCGGTCCAGAAGCTCTCGCAGGGCTTGCAGTACTTGCCCTTGTAGGTGCCCTTGTAGATGTCGCCATTGTCGTGCATCTTCTTGAAGATCTTCTGGATGGCCTCGACATGGTAGTCATCCGTTGTGCGGATGAAGCGGTCGTTCGAAATATTCATGAGCTTCCACAGATCGAGGATGCCCTTTTCGCCGCAGACGATGTTGTCGACGAACTGCTGCGGGGTCACGCCCGCGGCTCTGGCCTTGTCTTCGATCTTCTGGCCGTGCTCGTCGGTTCCGGTCAGGAACATGACGTCATAGCCCGTCAGGCGCTTGTAGCGCGCCATCGCGTCGGTCGCCACGGTGCAGTAGGTGTGGCCGATGTGGAGCTTGTCGGAGGGGTAGTAGATGGGGGTCGTGATATAGAATTTCTTCTTGTCCATTGGTGTTTTCCTCTTTTCTGCCCGCGCCGAATGAAAGCGGGGCGTAATTATTTACAGTCTACCACCGAAGAGGCGGTATTTGCAAGGTTTTACGCAATATTTCCCCAAAAGAAGAAAGCGCGGCGCTAAAAACACCACACTTTTCCGATTTGAAGCAGTAAATTGCCGCATTTGCCGCCCTCCAGGCGGCAAACAGGCAAAAAAGCATCGCAGATTTTCGCGTCCGCAGACGCGAAATAAATTTCAATCGTAATTTGTCGCGACATGCGCGTGACAAATTACTCTTTGCGCGGAGCGTGTGTCGCAGCCGCCCTGCGGGTGGCAAGGCACGAAGCGCAGCGAAACTTTTTCAAAAAAGAGG
>CALAAN010000283.1 GCA_937884915.1 uncultured Oscillibacter sp. | reverse complement strand
ATGGCTTCGCCATGAACCCCTACATTTCGTTACCACTCTCAACCGCGCCTTACTATCGTGAGGCGCGAGTGACGGTAGCACGGCGGCAGACTGCGTGCCGAATGCGGCATTGCTTCGCTCGCCGCATTGATGGGACTGGCGGTAGACGGAAATTAGGCTGCACTTCTACAAGATCAGCAGAGCGGCAGCGGATGATAGAAGCAGAGGCAAGTCGTATAGCAAAACCATTGGCGGCGAGCGAAGCAATGCCGCCACGCAGGCATTTCCATTCCGGAGGCATAAAGGCCATTCAAGCCTGAGACTGCCAATCTAAGCCTTTCTCTTGGGGTTCCAAAGGGGCCATTCTCTTTTGCGAAAGAGAATGGCCCCTTTGATCCGCCCCCTGCGCGGCGCAGGGCCTCTTACTGCACCAGTGCAGTATTGAGCGCATCCAATGTGAACTCCGTCCATGCGAGATCGTCTTTGGCGGTCTGCTCATCGAGAAACGCGTTGCACGCAGTTTCATCAACACTCTCGCCATTCAGCGTATAAACGGCATTCCCATCGCTGCCTTCGGACATGGCAGCAAAATCATCATAGACCAACACACCGTTTTCAAAGCGGGCGCGGGATGCGCCGTTGTCGAAGGCCCCGTTTGACCATTCGAACGTGCCGTCGGCCTTCGGCGACAGGAAGCCGCGGTAGACGACCTGGTTGGCGCAGACCTCACCGTCATGGCAGGTGAGGATGACGTATTCCTCGCTGCCGCTGTAGTCGATGCTCAGCACCAGCTCGTCCGCGCCGTCGCCGTCCAGATCAAGCAGGGCAAAGCGCGTGATCGTCCAGTCCATGTCCGAGCCGTCGACGCCCGTGGTGGCGTAGACGTCAGGCGCGCGGAACGAGGCGGTCGTCGCGTCGACGCCGGCGTTGATGAGATTTGCCGTCACGGTGACGCCGCCGGTGAAGAAGTCTTCATAAAGATTGCCCACCTGCGCGTCGGGCGGGGGGTCGTTTGCGTCTGCCTTTTTCTGCCCACAGGCGGTCAGGAGCAGCGCGAGGGTCAGCGCGGCGGTGAGGGCGCGCAGAAGATGCTTTTTCATGTGGAATTCTCCTTTCCGATGCTTGCCGCATGACTTGCGGCGATATAAATGGTAACATGACTTTAGACGCGAGTCGTTACAAAAAGGTTGCAGTTTGGAGACAAAAAGAAACAAAAAAGAGCGCCCGCGCGCTCTTTTCCTTTAGAACAAAAGCGAGACGCCGTGTGTCAGCAGCGTGATGATACAGCCCGCGATGACGACGCCGAGGAAGATGACCGGCACGGCGCGCTTTAGGCGCATGTTGAGCACGGCGGCAATCAGCGCGCCCGTCCACGCGCCGGTGCCCGGCAGCGGGATGGCGACGAAGATCAGAAGCCCCCACGTCTGGTAGCGGAGAACGTCGGCGCTCTTTGCCTCAGCGCGCGCTTCGAGCCGCGAGATGAAACCGCCGAGCTTCGGAATATGTACGCGCACCCACCGGAACAGCGGGCGGACAAATAAAATGATGAACGGCACGGGGATCATGTTGCCGACGAGCGACGCGGCAAACGCCACGGGGATCGGCAGACCAATCGCAACGCCCGCGGGCAGGCCGCCGCGCAGCTCCACGACGGGGAGCATCGAGATGAGCATCGTGAGCAGCATTTCGCCGAGCGGTGTTTCGTGCAGCCAGAGAGAAAGAGAGTCGAGCATGATGCGCCTTTCTGAAAATGCAAGCGGAATAATACCTCATTTTAAGGAAAATGATAGCACGAAACGCACCTTTGCGCAAGGGCCGCAGGATTAAGGTTCTATAAAGGCGCAGGGCCCCGGTCTTCCGGAGCCCTGCACCTTTGAGTACGATCAGCGGTTGTTCTTGTTCTGGTTGTTCTGATTCTGGTTGCCGTTCTGGTTCTGATTCTGATTGGTGTTTTCCTGATTCTGGTTCTTGTTCTGGTTGCTGCGCTCCTTCATGTGCTCGCCTCCTTTCGCTTTTCTTGCCTGCAAGCATAGTGTTGACGGGCAAAAGTAAAAATATACCGCGAATTTTTCACTTTTTCGGACAAATTGTTGTTGACAAACCGGAAAATCAAGCATATACTATCTACGCAAAACAAAGAAGAGCGGTGCATTCGTTCTCACCCCCAGCAAAGCGAAGGGGTCAATCATGTAAAACAAAGCCTTCGGGCTTTTTTGTGTCATGGTACGGGTGCAGAATGTTCTGTGCTCGTTTTTTGTTTGCCAAATTCTTTATGAAAAACGGAGGTGCTTCGGTATTAGCAGCAACGTGCATCAGATCAACGAAGAGATCCGGGACAGCGAGATCCGTCTCATCAGTGCGGCCGGCGAGCAGCTCGGCATCATGTCTGCCGCGCAGGCGCAGCACATCGCCGACGAGCAGGGCCTTGACTTAGTCAAGATCTCGCCGCAGGCCAAGCCGCCTGTGTGCAAGCTCATGGACTACGGCAAGTTCCGCTTTGAACAGGGCAAGCGCGAAAAGGAAGCCAGAAAGAACCAGCATGTCGTCGAGATCAAGGAAGTGCGCATGTCCCCCGGTATCGACGTGGGCGATTTTAACACCAAGCTCAAAAACGCCCAGAAATTCATTGCCGACGGCAACCGTGTCAAGGTCTCTGTCCGCTTCCGCGGCCGCGAGATGGCACACACGGACATCGGCCGCGATCTTCTTGTGCGCTTTGCAGAGTCCGTCGCCGAGGTCGCCAACCTGGATAAAGAGCCGAAAATGGAAGGCCGCAGCATGTCGATCTTCCTTTCCCCCAAGGCGGGAAAGTAACTTTGAGCGCCACTACAAATACGAAAAGGAGAAACTACTATGCCCAAGCTGAAAACCCACAGCGGTTCCAAAAAGAGATTCAATCTGACCAAGTCCGGTAAGGTCAAGGTCGCCAAGGCCTTCAAGAGCCACATCCTGACCAAGAAGCCCACCAAGCGTACCCGTCGTCTACGTCAGGGCGGCTATGCTGACAAGACCACTGCCAGCACGATCCGCAAGATGATCCCCTACAAATAATTTACAACGATACGCTTTAAGGAGGCTTATACAATATGGCACGTATTAAAGGCGCGATGATGACGCGCAAGAGAAGAAACAAGACCCTCAAGCTCGCCAAGGGCTACTGGGGCAACAAATCCCGCCACTTCAAGATGGCCAACGAGCAGGTCATGAAGTCCCTGACCTACGCTTATGTCGGCCGCCGCCTGAAGAAGAGAGACTTCCGCTCCCTGTGGATCACCCGTATCTCCGCAGCCTGCAAGCTCAACGGCATGAACTACTCCACGTTTATGCACGGCCTGAAGACCGCCGGCATCGAGATCAACCGCAAGATGCTCAGCGAGATGGCCATCAGCGATCCCGTCGCTTTCACCAAGCTCGTTGAGATCGCGAAGAACGCTTAATTTCATTCGCTTAAAAAACACCGCTGCTTAAGCAGCGGTGTTTTTTTATTTTCTGCACAAAATGTAGAAAAGATCATAACGACGGAAAGAGGAACAAATGCATGAGAAAAACGCTCAAACGGAACCTGTCCTATGACGACAGGAACCACCTTTACTATGTCTCGCTCTACTACGACGGCGAAGACGGCAGGCGCGTGCGCCGCACGCGCACCTACCCCACGATGGAGCAGGCCGAGCAGGTCATCGCCGAGTACCGCCGCGCACAGCTGCTCGGCGGCAGAAGCGCGCCGAGCGACGTTTTTGTGGAGGACTGGCTGCGCTACTGGATGGATGAGCTCATCAAGCCAAACTGCGAGGAAACGACGTGCCACGGCTACGAGAATATCTTAAATACCCATATGATCCCCGCTCTCGGCAGGCTCTACGTGCAGGACCTGACGCCTGTGCGTGTGCAGCAGTATTACGGGGAACTGCGGCGAAAGGGTCTTGCCAACAACACCATCCGCAAGCACCACGTGCTGCTGCACGCGGCGCTCGGTGCGGCGGTAAGGCAGGGCATTGTGGGGGTGAATGTGACGTGCCTTGTCACGCCGCCTGCGCGCGAAGCGCCGCGCCACCGCTTTTACGATTCTTCTCAGCTGCGCATGCTTTTTCGCGCGAGCGAGGGCACGCCGCTCGAGGTGGCCGTCAAGCTCGCGGGCTGTCTCGGACTGCGGCGCAGCGAGATCTGCGGTCTCAAGTGGCGCAATGTCGACTTAAAGCGCGGCGTTCTGACAGTCTGTGAGGTACGTACCGCCGTGAGCGGCAGAGCGCTTGAAAAAGCGCCGAAGTCCTACGCTTCAGAGCGGAGACTGGCCTTTTGCGGCAGCGAAGATCTTGAATTGCTGCTCAGGAGATTGCACCGCGACTGGGAAAGAAAGCGAAAGCAGAACCCCAAGTACAACCCAGAGGGCTACGTCGCCGTGAACGAGGCCGGAAGGCCCTACCAGCCGGACGTTCTGTGCCAGCATCTGTCGCAGTTCATCGCCGCGCAGGGGCTGCCGCCGATCTCGCTGCATGGGCTGCGCCACAGCTTTGCGAGCGTCGCCAACAGCCGGAATGTACCGATGTTCAGCATCTCCAAGGCGCTGGGACACAGCTCGACATCCGTGACAAGCGCGGTGTATATGCACCTTTTCGACGATGCGGTGGCGGACGTCGTTTCGCAGGTGGCGAGCGCTATCACGGGAAAAGAGCCGTGAGCGTCAGGGAAACAGAAACGGCAGCGCGGGCAGGGCGAGCAGCAGCGACAGCAGCGCCTGCAAGGCCTTTCCCTTGAAATAGTAGCGCGCGGAGAGGGGAGAGGCCGCGAGCACGCTGAGCGTCTGGCAGTGGACGCTCAGTCCGCCCCAGCCGAGCAGCGCCGCGCAGGCGAGAAAGCCCGCGCGCGAGCAGGGAAGCGCCAGCACGCCGCTCGTGAGCTCTAAAAATCCAAGCAGCAGTGCGCAGGGGAGCAAGGAGGCGAAGGCCTCCGGCAGAAAGTGCAGCAAAAGCCGCGCAAGCACCGTGAAAAACACGACAAACGCGCTCACATTGAGGCATCCCGTCAGCGCATTCTGCACCGCCGTGGGGAAGGCTGTGGAAAAATGCTGCGCTTTCGCGCTTTTGTGTGGATATGTTCCATGCGGCACCGGCGGCAGCGCGCGGCAGGTGAGAAGACCCGCGCAGAGCGCCGCGGCCACGTGGATGAGGTACAGCGCCGCGCCCGCGCGGCTCGACGAAAATACGCCCGCGCCGCACACGCCGAGCAGGAACCCCAGTCCCGCGTTGTTGCAGAAGGCGAGCAGCCGCTCGCCCTCCTCCTGCGTCAGTGCGCCGCTTTCCACAAGCTCGGCGGCGGTCCGCGCGCCGACGGGGTATCCGCCGCAGAGGCCCAGCGCCAGCGCCGCCGCGCCCGCGCCCGAGAGACCGAACAGCGGCCGCATCAGCGGCGACAAAAGCGCGGAGAGCAACTCCGACGCGCCGCAGGCGATGAGCAGCGACGAGAGCACAAAAAACGGAAACAGCGACGGGATGACCGTCTGTGCGCAGAGCAGCATGGCATCCCGTGCCGCCTGTGCGCTGACCTTCGGCAACAGCAGCAGCGCGGAAAAGCAGCACAGCACCGCAAAAAGCGGCAAACGTTCGCGCAATTTCATGTCCTCACCTCGCCTTTCAGAGGAGTCTATGCTTGGGGCAAGCAGAACTTGCCCGCCTGGGACAGGCAAATCCGCGCGGAAAGGCGCATAGGCTTTGCCCAAAGGGGAGATGGACGATGGAACGAAACGAACGGCCGCAGCGCATGCTGGCGCGCATGGCGGAGCTCTTCGACCTGCCGGCGGACATCGTGGCGGGGCTGTGCCATGTGGAAATGCTGGGCGACCGGCAGCTTTTTTTAGAGGGGCACAGCGGCATTTTATCCTACGGCACAGAGCAGATCGACGTGGGGGCGGGCTCGCTCATCCTGCGCGTGCGCGGGCAGAATCTGACGCTGCGCAGCATGACCGACAGCGAGGTGCGCATCTTCGGCAAGATCGACGCCGTGGAATATGTGAGATGAGGGAGCTATGCTGAAAAAAGCCGTCAAGCTGCTGCGCGGCAGCGTATGCGTGCGCGCAAAGAGCGCGTACCCCGAGAGGATGCTGAACCTCTGCTCCACGCGGGGCATCGAATTCTGGGAGGTCAAGTGGATCGACGATACAGCGCTGTCGTTCTGCGTGGCGCGCAGCGACCTGCGCGCGCTGCGCCGCGCCGCCGAGGGCTGCGGGGCGGAGGTGTCTATCGAACGCACGGCGGGCACACCCTTTTTCTTTGCGCGTCTGCGCCGCCGCCACGCGCTGTTCGCCGGCGGCATTCTGTGCGCGGCGCTGCTGCTCGTCAACTCGCTCTTCATCTGGGATTTTGAGGTCACGGGCAACGAAACCGTCCCGACCGAGACGATCCTGCACGCCCTGCGCGAGCACGGCGTTCACCGCGGAACGTTTATCTACTCGTTCCGCTCGCAGGAGATCTGCAACCGTGTGCTGCCGGAGCTCAAGGATCTCTGTTGGGTGGCGGTCAACGTGCGCGGCTGCAAGGCCTATGTACAGGTGCGCGAGCGCGTGCGCGCGCCCGAGCGGGTGAACGAGAGCGAGCCGACGAACGTCATCGCGGCAAAGCCCGGACTTATCACAAAAGTCCGCGCGCTGGACGGGGAGAAAAGAGTTCTGCCCGGCACGAGCGTGCAGCAGGGTCAGCTTTTGATCGCGGGCGTGGTGGACACGGGCGGCACGGAAAAACCGAGCGTGACGACGCGCTTTTTAGCCGGAAAGGGCGAGGTCTGGGCGCGGACGTGGTACGACCTCACCGTCCGCGTGCCGCTCACGTATGAAAAGAAGGTCTACACCGGAAAAGAAAAGCGCAGCCATACCTTGATTTGGGGCGAGAATCGGTTGAAAATTGGTGCAAAAGGGAGTAGCATTTGCAATGTTGATTGTGATAAAATAAAGCATCATACACAATGGACGCTTTTCGGCCTTTTTGCCTTGCCCGTCACATGGGAGACGGAAACGCTGCTGCCCTACGAATTGGAAATAGCGGCGCGCTCGCGCGCCGACGCGGAGGCGCAGGGCAAAGACGTGCTCGAGACGTATCTTGCCGCCCTTTTGGGAGAGAATGGCAGCGTGACGCAGCGGCGCTTTTCGACCGCTGTGGAGGGCAACACCCTCGTCGTCACGCTCTCCGCCGAGTGCGAGGAGCAGATCGGAAAAGAGGTGCCCATTGCCGTCCAAGAAGGATAACACCGTCAGCCGTGACCGGCCGGCGTCAACATTTTTTCAGGAGGAAACACAGCATGGAACAGCGCATCAGCATCGAACGCATGGAGCAGGCGGTCAATTTGTTCGGCTCATTCGATGAGAACGTGCGGCTGATCGAATCAGAATTCAAGGTCACCATCTCGAACCGCGAGGGCGAGCTGCGCGTGAACGGCGAGGTCGAGGATACGATGCTCGCCTGCAAGGCGCTCAATGCGCTGCTCACGATTTCGAATCGCGGCGAGCCCATCACCGAGCAGAACGTACGGTACGTGATCTCGCTCGTGCGCGCGGGGCAGGAGGACCGCATCAGCGAGCTGACGCAGGATGTCATCTGCATCAGTTCCAAGGGCCGCCCCATCAAGCCCAAGACCATCGGACAGAAAAAATACATCGAGTCCGTTTTGAAAAACACCATCACCATCGGCGTCGGCCCCGCGGGTACGGGCAAAACGTACCTCGCCGTCGCCGCGGCGGTCGCGGCGTTCCGCGAGCGCAAGGTGAACCGCATCATCCTGACGCGCCCCGCGGTCGAGGCGGGCGAACGCCTCGGCTTCCTGCCGGGCGACTTGCAGAGCAAGGTCGACCCGTACCTGCGCCCGCTGTACGACGCGCTCTTTGACATGCTCGGCGCGGAGACGTACCAGAAGTATCTGGAGCGCGGCAATATCGAGGTCGCGCCGCTCGCCTACATGCGCGGCCGCACGCTGGACGACAGCTTCATCATTCTCGACGAGGCGCAGAACACGTCCTGCGAGCAGATGAAAATGTTCTTAACGCGCATGGGCTTCAATTCGAAAATGGTCATCACCGGCGATGTGACGCAGATCGACCTGCCGGCGGACAAGATGAGCGGCCTCAAGCAGGCCGTGCGCGTGCTCAAGGACGTCGAGGGCATCGGCATCTGCGAGCTCACCGATCAGGACGTGGTGCGCCACGTGATGGTCCAGCGCATCATCAAGGCCTACGCGGACTACGAGGCCGCGCGCAGCGAAAAGAGGAAAAAGTGATGGCAAAGAGACATTATATCCCCATCACGTCGGACGTGCCCGGCGTGAGCGACAGCAAATGCGCCTTCATCCGCAAGGTCATCCGCACGGCGCTTGCTGCCGAGGGCGTGGACTTCCCCTGCGAGATCGACGTGCGGCTGACGAACGACGAGACCATCCACGAGATCAACCGCGAAATGCGCGAGGTCGACCGCGCGACAGACGTGCTGAGCTTCCCAATGTTCGAGCTTACCCCCGGCGAGCTCCCGGGCGAGGAGGACGCCGACCCCGGCACGGGTCTGGTCCCGCTCGGCGATATGGTCATCTCGCTCGAACACGTCGCCGCGCAGGCGAAGGAGT
>CALAAN010000282.1 GCA_937884915.1 uncultured Oscillibacter sp. | reverse complement strand
GTGCTGCCGCCGGAGCTGCTGGACGAGCACACGGAGTATTTCATCAACCCGACGGGGCGCTTTGTCGTCGGCGGCCCCGCGGGCGACAGCGGCCTCACGGGCCGCAAGATCATCGCCGACACCTACGGCGGCATGGCGCGCCACGGCGGCGGGGCGTTCTCCGGCAAGGACCCGAGCAAGGTCGACCGCACGGGCGCCTACATGGCGCGCTACCTTGCCAAGAACATCGTGGCCGCGGAGCTGGCCGACCGCTGTGAGATCGAGCTCGCCTACGCCATCGGCCTTGCCGACCCCGTGAGCGTGATGGTCGACACATTCGGCACAGGGCGCGTGAGCGACGAAAAGCTTGCAAGCTGGCTCATGGAGCATGTCGACATGCGCCCGGGCAGCATCACATCGCGCTTTGAGCTGCGCCGTCCGATCTACCGCCGCGTTTCCTGCGGCGGACACTTCGGCGAAAACGCCGCGGGTCTTCCGTGGGAGTGGACAGACATCGCCGAGGTGCTGCAAAAGGAAATTCTGGCATAACCGTATACCGCGGAAGCGGGGAGGGAACAGCATTGAAAAGCAAACGGAGCAAAACGTATTTGGTCAGCGGTCTCACGCTGGTGCTGATCTTTGCTGCCATCATCCTTATTTTCCGCGATGCGCTGCCCGATATCATCAAGGATCTGAGCGCCGTGCCGTTCTGGGGCGTGCTGCTCCTGCTCGCGCTCGGCTTTGCCTACGAGGCGATGGAATCCGTGCTGTGCCTCGTCATCATCCACCATAAAAAGCCGGACTGCACGTTCGCTGACGCGCTGCGCGTGACGTTCCTCGGCGTGTTCGGCAACATTGCGACGCTGAGCGCGGGTACGCTGCCGATGCAAAGCTTTTACCTTTACAGACGCGGCCTGGACGCGGGCAGCGGGCTCGGCATCATGGCGAGCGAATACGTGCTGCACAAGATATCCGTGCTGATCTACGCGACGATCGCGCTGCTGCTCGGCGGCGACTGGCTGCGTGAGAGCGCCAGCGGCCTTGCGCGCTATCTTCTGATCGGCTATGTCATCGGCGCGCTCATCGTGATCGCACTCACGCTGCTCTACACCTGGGACAAGGTGCTGCACCTGGTGCTGATGCTGCTCGGCAAGCTCCCGCACACGCCGAAGTGGGACGAACGCCGCGAAAAGTGGGCGAATAGCCTCACCGAGCTCAACCGCGAGGCCAAAAAGGTCCTGCTCGTCCCGTCAATCCGCGTCAAGGGCATTGCCGTGAGCCTTGTCAAGCTCTTTGTGCTCTATTCGATCCCCTACGCCGCGCTGCGGCTCGTGGGCTGTACGGCGCTGAACTTTGCGCAGGCACAGTTGCTCGCCTCGCTGATGCTGCTCATCACAAGCGCGCTGCCGAACGTCGCGGGTGTGGGGCCGATGGAGTTTGCGTTCCTGATGCTCTTCGCCCCGTGGGCAGACACGGCGATCGCCTCGTCGGCGCTGGTTTTATATCGCGTGGCGACGTATTTCTTTCCGTTCATGCTGAGCGTTGTTGTGTTTCTCCGCGAGGAGAAGAAGTCGCTCAAGGGCTTTGATGCGCAAAGTGCTTGATATTTTGACGGCCTTGAGGCCGTCGGGAGGATTCCCGCACCGTGCGGGAGTGCGCTTAAGGGGGATACTCTCTTTCTCGAAAGAGAGTATCCCCCTTAAACCCCCGAGAGAAAGGACGAGGGGGTCTTCCCCCTCGACCCCGCACATTGGC
>CALAAN010000281.1 GCA_937884915.1 uncultured Oscillibacter sp. | reverse complement strand
CCCTCGTCCGACGCGCTCAACGCGCTTCTGCGCGAGCGCGGCACGGCGGAGGTGCACGACGGCAGCCCGCTTATCGCGCTGCTGCGTCGCCCGCAGATCAAATACGACGATCTGCGCGCGTTCGACGAGATCTGCCGCGGCTTCCCGCCTGCGCTGGCCGAGAGCGTGGAGATCGCGGTCAAGTACGAGGGCTACATCCGCCGCCAGCAGGCGGAAGTCGCGGAGTTTGCACGGCTCGAACGCCGCGCCATCCCCGCGGACATCGACTATGCCAGCATCGACGGCCTTCGCTTGGAAGCGCGCGAGAAGCTCGCCGCCATCCGCCCGCAGAACTTAGGGCAGGCGGGGAGAATTTCAGGCGTGAGTCCTGCGGATGTTGCGGCGCTGATGCTCTATATTACTTCAAAAACGCGGGACTGAGTCCCGCGTTTTTGAGGATTTGAAAAGACGGCTATGCCGCCTTTTCAAAGGGGGATTCGCTGCGCTTCGTGCCTTGCCGCCCGTAGGGCGGCTGCGACACGCGCTCCGCGCAAAGAGTAATTTGTCACGCACATGTCGCGACAAATTACGATTTTACTTTCTTTGCCGCCGTGCGCGGCGGCAAAGTCTGCGACGCTTTTCCTTTTTTACGAAAACGGGCGGCCGCTGCCAACGCAGCGGCCGCCTGTTGATTGTTGGGGTTTTACTTTTTGCCAAACTTGGTAAATAAAGTGACCAGTACGGTGATCAGCCCCATCACGGCGAAGATGCCGAGCATGCCCTGACCCATGATAAGCAGTGCGATCTCGAGATTTGTCATGTCGATATCCTCCTTAGCCTAAAAGCTGCGGCACGAGATTCAGGATCATGCCGCCCGCGATGACGGACGCGATCTGACCGGCGACGTTCGCGCCGACCGCGTGCATCAGCAGGTGGTTGGTGCAGTCGGCTTCCTGCCCCATCTTCTGGATGACGCGCGCGGACATCGGGAACGCCGAAATACCCGCCGCGCCGACCATCGGATTGACCTTGTTCTTGCAGAAGAGGTTCAGGAGCTTCGCGAACAGCACGCCGCCGATGGAGTCAAATACGAACGCGACGAGGCCGAGCAGCATGATCTTCAGCGTGTCGAGGTTGACGAACTGGTCGGCCTGCATCGAGAACGAGATTGTGATGCCGAGCAGCAGCGTGATGAGATTGGCAAGATCGTTCTGCGCAGTCTGGGAGAGGCGCTCCAGGCAGCCGCACTCGCGCAGCAGGTTGCCGAACATCAGGAAACCGACGAGCGAGACGGACATCGGCGCGATGAAGCCCGCGATGACCGTGACCATGATCGGGAAGCAGATGCGAAGCGTCCGCGAGACATGCTTGGGGTTGTAGGGCATGTGCATCGCGCGGTCCCTTTTCGTCGTGACGAGCTTGATGGCGAACGGCTGAATGATCGGCACGAGGGCCATATACGAATATGCCGCGACCGCGATGGGCCCGATGTAATTGGAATGCAGCACCTGCGAAACGAGGATGGACGTCGGGCCGTCCGCCGCGCCGATGATGCCGATGGAGGCCGCGTCCTTCAGGTCAAAGCCCAGCAGTACCGCGGCGATCATCGCGAAGAAGATGCCGAACTGCGCCGCCGCACCGAAGAGGAACATCTTCGGATTTGAGAGCAGCGGGCCGAAGTCGATCATCGCGCCGATGCCGATGAACAGCAGCAGCGGCAGCGCCTCGCTCGCCTCGATCGTCGTCTCGAAAAGCCATTGGATGATGCCCTGGCTCTCGCCCACGCCCGCGACCATCTGATTGAGGACGCCGGACATCGGCAGATTCACGAGGATCGCGCCGAAGCCCATCGGCAGGAGCAGCGACGGTTCATAGTCCTTTTTGATCGCAAGATAGATGAGCAGCGCGCCGACTACGTACATCACGCATTGCTGCCACGTCACGGCGCGAATGCCGTCGAGCAGAAAATCCATGCTGGAACACTCCTTCGGTTTTTTGAATGTGCGGACAAAAGAAAAAAGACCTTTACCGCAGACGATTTGCCTGGGTAAAAGTCTTGCCATTTCGCGAACAGGCCGGGGAAAACTCCCGCGATGACGACCTGCTCAACGTCCGTAGACGCCGGCTACTCCCTTTTCCGTGCTGCAAAACGTATCATATTTTTTTAGCGCTGTCAAGCGCTCTTTGCCGTATTTTGCCGCCTTTCACAAGTTTTTACACCGAATTTACCGCTTTTTCTGCCGTGATGTGCGCGCTGCGGGGGTTGACAAAGGCGCAAAAAGCCGATATATTACTACTGCTATTATGAAAAATTGCGTGGATGAGGACAAGTAAGCCCCTCCCCTGCGGCAAAGAGAACCGCCGTTACGGTGAAAGGCGGGACGCGGCAGGGCTGAATATCACCTCGGAGCAGCCGGACTGAACTGCAAGTAAGGCCGGACGGGTACGACCGTTATATCGCAGCATTTGAGCGGCTGTGCAAAACACAGCAAGAAGAGTGGTACCGCAGAGTATATTGATGCTTTGTCTCTTTATGGAGGCAAAGCATTTTTTATTTTCAGCCGGCCACGGCAAAAATAAAATTGTCCGCAACGAGAATATCAAAATTCACATAAAGGTAAGGAGACGCAATATGGAGTACAAGAAGACACTCAATATGCCGAAGTCCGGCTTCCCGATGCGCGCGGGTCTGCCCAAGCGCGAGCCGGAAATGCTCAAGCATTGGGAGGAGATGGACCTCTACAATGTGATGCTCAAAAAGAACGAGGGCAAGCCCCGCTTTGCCCTGCACGACGGCCCTCCGTTCTCCAACGGCGGCCTGCACATGGGCCACGCGCTCAACAAGTCCTTAAAGGACTTCATCACCCGTTCCTACGCGATGCGCGGCTACTACACGCCGTATATCCCCGGCTGGGATAACCACGGCATGCCCATCGAGAGCGCCATCATCAAGCAGAACAAGCTCAACCACAAGGCCATGCCGGTTTCCGAGTTCCGTTCCGCCTGCCACGAGTTCGCCCAGCACTATATCGACGTGCAGATGGAGGGCTTCAAGCGCATCGGCGTGCTCGGCGACTGGGAGCATCCCTACAAGACCATGGACCCCGGCTTCGAGGCTGAGGAGGTCAAGGTCTTCGGCGAGATGTACAAGAAGGGCTACATCTACAAGGGCTTAAAGCCCGTTTACTGGTGCTATCACGACGAGACCGCCCTTGCTGAGGCGGAGATCGAATATCAGGACGACCCCTGCACGACCGTGTACGTCAAGTTTCCGATGAACGACGATCTCGGCAAGCTGAGCCACCTCGACAAGTCCAAGCTCAACTTCGTTATTTGGACGACCACGATCTGGACGCTGCCCGGCAACCTTGCCATCGCCCTGCACCCGACGAGAGCTATGCCATCGTCAAGAACGAGGATAACGGCGAGATGTACATCGTCGCTGAGGCGCTGGTTGAAAAGGTCATGAAGGTCGGCAACGTCGAGCACTACTCGATCCTTGAGACCCACCCCGGCAGCTTCTATGAAAACATGCTCGCGCAGCATCCGTTCCTGCCCAAGACCTCCCGTCTGGTGCTGGCCGACTATGTCACGATGGA
>CALAAN010000280.1 GCA_937884915.1 uncultured Oscillibacter sp. | reverse complement strand
TGGGCAAAGTCCGCGCTGGGGTTGTACTGGTGGATCGTCTCGACGAGGTGGTCGTACATGCCGAGCACGAGTTTCGCCTGCTCACCGGTCTCCACGCAGGTGCCGGGCGCGACGATCTGGAGGGGAGCCGAAGCGGTATTCTCTTTTAATGCTTTATCCTGTGCTGTCATATCCGAATCGTCTCCTTTAATTACGAAAGAAAGCCGTGCAGGGCGGAAAGATAGGGGCTCTTGTCGAGCTCGACCTTTTTTCCGTCCGCCGTCAGGCGGAGCGTGAGGGTTGTGTCCTCGAGCTCGATCGAAAGAAGCCCGCGCTCGGCGAAGACCTGCAAGCACATCGCCGTGCGCAAAAATGTCTCCGCGCCGACCATTTCCGAGCTCAGGTGCCGCAGCAGCGGCAGCATGGGCTCGCTGACGCCGTCAGGCCCGATCTCGCGCTCCAAAACGCGCCACGCGCGCACGAACTGGTCGCGCGAGGGGAGCGCCCGCGCCGCGTCGCGCGGGGAGAGTGTGCCGCCGCCGATCAGCTCGCGGCAGAGGGAGAGCGCCTCGTTCTCGCGCCCGCTGGGGTCGAGCGAGGGGCGCAGGTCGATGAGCTGGAGCTGGATGGAGCGCTGGGAGCGGAACTCGTTTACCTGCAAGTAGAACGCCGCGTCCACGCGCATGCCCGCGCACACGCCGCACTCGTCGGCGGTGACGGAGAAGAAAATGCCGTCGAAATTTATGCGGCTTTTCTGTAATTTCAGCTTTAAGTGCCGGTTCTGGCCCACGCCCTGCACGCTCTCGAGCGTTGCGCCGCGCAGGCAGAAGACGGGGCGGTTGTTGCCCGCACCGTAGGGCTCGAGAAGCGAAAGCGCCTCGACCTCATCAAGCGTGATGAGAGACGGGTGCTGCAAGTCGACGTCCACGTCGAGCATCGAAACCGGCGGATGCTCGCCCGTGTGGGCGCGCACATACTGGTTCATCCGCGTGCGGAACGCGGGGATATTTTTCTCTTCGATCGTGAAGCCCGCGGCGAGCTCGTGCCCGCCGAAGCTCACGAGGAGATCGGAGCACGCCTCGAGCGCATTGAAGAGATTGAAGCCGCCGTAGCTGCGGCACGAGCCCTTACCCGACCCTCCGGAGAGGTGGATCATAAAGCTCGGGCAGGAGAATTTTTCAGAAAGCCGCGACGCCACGATGCCGACAACGCCCTGGTGCCAGTCCTCGCTCGATAACACGAGCGCGCTGCGCTCGCTCTCGGGCAGGTCCGCCATCTGCTCGATGGCGCGGCGGAAAATATCCTGCTCCACGCTCTGGCGCTCGCGGTTTAATTCGCACAGCTCGCGCGCGAGCTTTTCCGCGCGGACGGGATCGTCGGTGAGCAATAATTCGGCGGCCAGCTCGGCACGGCCCATGCGGCCCGCGGCGTTGATGCGCGGGGCGAGCACAAAGCCAATCTGGATCGACGAGATGGGACGCGACGTGAGCCCCGCCTCGCGCAGCAGCGCGTGCAGCCCCGTAAAGTCGCTGCGGTCGATGCTCTCAAGGCCGCACTGCACGATGGTGCGGTTCTCACCCTCCATGCGCATGACGTCGGCGATCGTGCCGATGGCGGAGAGCGTACAGTAGCGCGCGAAGAGCGCGTCCTCGCGCCCCTCGCCAAGAGCTAAGATGAGCTTGAGCGCGACGCCCACGCCCGCCAGGTGCTTGAAGGGATACGGGCAGTCAGGCCGGTGGGGGTCGACGACGGCCACGGCGGCGGGGAGCTGCTCCTTGCATTCGTGATGGTCGGTGATGACAAGATCGACGCCGAGCGTCGAGGCGTAGGCCGTCTCGTCCACGCCCGTGATGCCGCAGTCGACCGTGACGATCAGCGTCACGCCGGACTCACTCAGCGCGCGGATGGCGTCGCAGCCGAGACCGTAGCCCTCCTCAATGCGGCGGGGGATGTGCATCGTCACATCCGCCCCGCGCGAGCGGAGATAATCGGTCAGAAGGCAGGTCGAGGTGATGCCGTCCACGTCGTAGTCGCCAAAGATGGCGAGCTTTTCGCCGTTTTCAAGGGCTCTCGAGATGCGCGCGACGGCCTTGTCCATGTCCTTCATCAAAAACGGGGAGTAGGCGAGCGTCTTCTCGCGCTCGAGCGCTTCGGCGGCCTGTTCGCTCGTTTGAACGCCGCGCGCGGCCAGCACGGACGAGACAAGATAGGGGTATCCCGCGTCCATCAGCGTCCTGATGGCGTCCTCCGGCACGGCGGGGATCTGCCAGTGCGCGTACTTCATGTTTCGGCTCACCTTCTTTCTTTTGCAAACTTTTGGACATACTATCTCAGGCAATACTACCTCATCATACTAATTCAGTCTATTATTTTAACAAAGACCACAGCAAAGGTAAAGAGGAAATTTGACTATCCGCGTGACTTTGTGCTACAATACGGCAGAAAGATCACCCAAAAGGGGGAAAATATCAATGAAACAGATCGCAGCGCGCCTGACGGCGCTTCTTCTTGCGCTCGTGATGACCACAACGCTCTCGCTTGCCGCCAACAAGTCGGGCTATTCCGATGTGCCGGACAAGAACTGGGCGGCGGGAAGCATCGCGCAGTGCAGGCAGTACAATTTATTGCAGGGCATCGGAAACGGCAGGTTCGGCCTCGGGCAGAAGATGACGCGCGCGGCCTATGCCGCAGCGCTCTGCCGACTGATGGGTTGGCAGATGCTCACGCCTGAAAAAGGCAGCTACACGGACAATCAGGACGCGAAAAAGTGGTACTACAGCGCAATCGAGACTGCGAGCGCGCACGACGTCTTCTCCGGTCACAGCACGACCTGCCGCCCGAACGATCCCATCACGCGCGAGGAGATGGCCGCGATGACCGTGCGCGCGCTGGGGTACAGCACGCTTTCCGGCACGGTGCAGGACGAGTGTCCGTTTACAGATGTTTCGACCAATCCCGGCTATATCACGCTCGCCTGGCGCATGGGCCTTGTGGTGGGCATGAACGCGACGACATTCGCGCCGAAAAACGACACGACGCGTGAGCAGGCCGCGGCGGTGCTGCTGCGCGCCTACAACGGCCTCAAATCCAAGGTCAGCGTGACGACCGTGAGCGCGGCGCCCTCCGGCGTGGTGATGGCGGAGAGCCTGACGGGCACGAGCGGCGCGGTGCCGCTGTCCCCGCGCGCGGCGGTGGAGCAGGTCTACGACGCGGCGGTCAAGGCCGGCAAGGGCGGCAGCGTGGTCATCAATGCCGTCCCTGCGGCGCAGAGCGTAAAGAGCGGCAAGGTGGGCGCGCTGCGCGAGCTGACGCAGGACGAGCTGAACGCTTACCTCAGCGACAGCGCCGCGCAGAGATCGCGCTCGAATCGCTTTGACAGCTCGTACCTTCTCTATAAGGAAAAGGACGGCTCTACGACCGTCGTCTGGTACGAGAGTGAGGCGGACATCGCCGAAAAGACCGAGCTCTGCGCGCTGCTCGGCATCAAAAACGTCTACGTGCTGAAATAAAGGGAAAAATGACAGAGGGATATCTCGTGCGAGATATCCCTTTGAAGCCGTCGAAAAAGTGGCTTTGCCACTTTTTCGAGAAGGATTCGCTGCGCTCTGCGCCTCGGTTGTCCGCTTATAGCGAACAATTCGACGCTCGCTCCGCGCAAAGTGTTTTCTGCCTCGCACATGTCGCGGCAGAAAACAGATTTCACAGCTTTCACGTCTGCGGACGTGAAACTCTGCGAGGCTTTTTCGACAGTCTCAGAGGGATATCTCGTGCGAGATATCCCTCTTTTTTGCGGCATTCAGAAGTTATCGTTCCGGGGATCGAAGCGCGGCGGTTCGTTTGCCTGCGGCGCTGTGGCGAGCCGGTAGAAGCGGCAGGTCGAAAGGTTCAGATACGGCGTCAGATAAACGTCCACGACCGCCGAGAGCACGCTGTAGATCAGTGTGCCGAGCACCGCACCGGAGAGCGAATCGGGCAGATAGCCGATGATGACGTATTCATAGAGCAGCGCGATGAGCACAGCGAGGATCTGATAGCCGATGAAGCTAAGCTGGAGCAGGAAGAGCTGCATTTTGTAGCCGTTTGTCTGCCGCTTGCTCAAATCAAGCGCCTCCATCACACCGAGCTCGGGATTTTCACACAGGTTGAGCATGGCGAACGAGTAACGGTAGGCCGCGATGATGCCGGGGATGACAAAGAGCATCGACCACAGGAAGATGAAAACGCCCTCGACGATGGAGAGCAGGATGACCTTTCCGGCGAAGGGGAACGCGTCAAAAAGGCTTTCATACGGCATTTCCTCGCGGCGCAGGATGCCGAAGCAGTAGCAGTAATACCCCGCGTTCAGAACGAGCGCGACAAGGCCGACGAGGATGCTCACAAAGCTGAACGAGAGCACCGTGAAGCCGTCGGCAGAGTCGATCATATAGCTCATGCCCGAGTTGATCGTGTCGAGCGCGAGGGTGATGAGCAGATAAAAAAGCGTCATCCGGAAAGGGTTGACGCTGCCGGTGCGCAGAAGCGAGCGCGATTCTGCCTTGATCGCGCCGAGATCGAGCTGAATGGGCATGGAAAAAGCTCCTTTCTTGCCGGAACGGGGAAAAACGAACGGCAAAGTGCTGAAAGTGCACGAAATATCCGAAAAATATAATGTCTAATTATAGCATCGCCGCGAAGAAGCGTCAAGAAGCGGAGAAATGGGTTGTTTCCGCCGCACCGCAGGCAAGCGCGAAATGTTTGGCAAAATGATGTTTTTGCGCAAAAACGACGGCGAAATCTGATAAATTATGTAGGAAAATAATAGTCATGAAGAATATTTTCTGGACAAGAGAACAGAAAGGGGATATAATCTATCCGATTATGGAGCAGTGTTTCCGCTGCTCTGGCAGTATAAAGATGAGGTGAAGACTATGGCACAATCTTTCTTTGGCGGCGTTCATCCCAACGATATGAAGGCTGCTACCAATGAAAAGGCCATCGAGCAGCTACAAGCCCCTGCTCAGGTGGTGATCCCCATGTCGATGCACTTCGGCGCACCCTGCACCCCGACGGTCTCCAAGGGCGACCATGTCAAGCTTGGACAGAAGATCGGCGAATTCAAAGGTCTCGGCGCTCCCATCCACGCAAGCGTATCCGGTACGGTTGCCGCGGTGGAGCCCCGTCCCTATTCCATGGGCGGCAAGGTCATGTCCGTTGTCATCGACAATGACTTCAAGGACGAACTGAGCGAGGAAATCCACGCTCCGGCCGACCCCGACGCGCTGAGCGTGGAGGAAATGATCGAGATGATCAAGCAGGCCGGTATCGTCGGTATGGGCGGCGCGACGTTCCCCACGCACGTTAAGATCTCCAGCGGCATCGGCAAGGTCGATACCGTCATCATCAACGGCGCGGAGTGCGAGCCCTACATCACCGGCGACCATCGCGCGATGCTCGAGCGCCCCGCTGAGATCATCGGCGGCTGCTGTTATCTTGCCAAGATGTTCGGCGTGAACAAGGTCGTCATCGGCGTGGAGGACAACAAGAAAAACGGCATTGACATGCTCAATAAGGTCATTGCCGAGCAGAAGGCTCCCGTCGTGGTCGAGTCGCTGCGCTGCCGTTACCCCCAGGGCGGTGAAAAACAGCTCTGCCAGGCCATCACCGGCAAGCAGGTGCCCCCGGGAGGTCTTCCCGCGAACATCGGCTGCGCCGTGTTCAACATCAACACCACCATCGCCATCTATCATGCCATCAAGGACGGCATGCCCGTGGTGCGCAAGGTCGTCACCGTGTCCGGCAGCGGCGTTGTGGAGCCGAAGAACCTCGAGTGCCCGATCGGCACGCCGGTTTCCCTCCTGTTCGACGCCTGCGGCGGTCTGAAGGACGAGACGTTCAAGATCATCGCCGGCGGCCCGATGATGGGTATGGCGCAGGCTTCCGCCGACTTCCCCGTGGCTAAGGGCACGGGCGCGGTGCTGGCGTTCGCCGGCAATGAGAACAAGGTCTCCGAGGACCCGACCTGCATCCGCTGCGGCCGCTGCGTTGAGGCCTGCCCGATGCACCTCGAGCCCCTGTACCTCTATTTATATGTGCAGAAGAACCGCATCGAGGACCTCGAGGCGGCTCACGTCATGGACTGCATCGAGTGCGGCGCGTGCTCTTACATCTGCCCGGGCCGCCTGCACCTGACGCATTCGTTCAAGGTCGGCAAGCAGAAGGTCAAGGAAGCCGCCGCCAAGGCCAAGGCCGCGGCTGAGGCTGCCAAGGCTGCCGAAGAAGCAAAGAAGGAGGCTTAAGAGATGCTGAATGATTATAAGGGTCTGAAGCTCATCGCTTCCTCCAACCCCCATATCCGCACCAATGAAGACACGCGCTCGATCATGCTCGACGTGATCATCGCGCTGTGCCCCGCGCTCATCATGAGCGTCATCCGTTTCGGTTTCCGCGCGCTGATCTCCGTGCTCGTGAGCGTGGTTTCCGCCATGTTTTTCGAGTGGCTCTACCGTAAGCTCCTGCACAAGACGCAGACGCTCGGCGACCTGTCCGCCGCCGTCACCGGTATCCTGCTCGCGTTCGTCTGCCCCGTGACGCTTCCGTACTGGATGCTGATCGTCGGCAACTTCTTCGCGATCTTTCTTGTCAAGCAGCTCTACGGCGGCCTTGGCAAGAACTTCCTGAACCCCGCGCTGGCAGGCCGTGCCGCGCTCGTCGCATGCTATACGAGCCAGATGACGACGTGGATCGATCCGGCCTCCGGCAAGGCGGCCCTCTTCGGCGGCGCTGACGCCGTGACCGCGGCCACCCCGCTCGCGATGATGAAGGGCGGCGAGTTTGCCGAGCTCACGAGCCAGTACAGCCTCTCCGACATGTTCATCGGCAACATCGGCGGCTCCATGGGCGAAATTTCCGCGATGATGCTGCTCATCGGCGGATTGTACTTAATCTTCCGCAAGGTCATCTCCTGGCAGATCCCCGTGGCCTACATCGGCACGGTGGCTGTCCTCACGTTCCTCTTCCCCCAGGGCAACGACGCGATGAGCTGGATGCTCTACAACGTGCTCGGCGGCGGTCTGTTCCTCGGTGCGTTCTTCATGGCCACCGACTATGTCACCTCCCCCGTCACGAAGAAGGGCCAGCTGATCTTCGGCCTCGGCTGCGGCCTCATCACGGTGTTCATCCGCTACTTCGGCTCCTATCCCGAGGGCGTTTGCTACTCCATCCTTGTGATGAACTGCTGCACCTGGATCATTGACAAGTACACCAAGCCCACCCGCTTCGGCGTAGATAAGAAAGCAGCGAAGGAGGCGGCAAAGAAATGAAGATCGAAGGTAAATTCATTTTCAAGGTAGCAGGTACTCTGACGGCGATCTCGCTGATCGTCGCGCTGCTGCTGGGCCTGACCAATATGCTGACCGCGGACAAGATCGCGGCCATCAACAAGCAGAAGACCGAGGCGGCGCTCGCCAAGGTCGTCTCTGCGGCTGACTGCGAGTTCCCCCCGATGGAGGAGATCCCGCAGGCCATGATCGACGCCGCCAACGACCAGGGCGGCAAGCTGAGCGAGGTCTATGAGGTGCAGTCCGGCGGCGATACCATCGGCTATGCCTTCAAGGTCACCGCGAGCGGCTCTCAGGGCAACATCGTGATGATCGTCGGCGTGGACACCGACCTCACCGTCACGGGCGTTTCCATCGTCAGTTCTTCCGAGACCGCGGGCATCGGCTCCAAGGTCATGAACAACGAGGCCACCTCCGCCGGTACCGGCGCTCTTGACCAGTTCGTCGGCAAGTCCGGCGCGGGCACGCTCGTTGTCAAGCAGAACATCGACGCCGTCACCGGCGCTACGGTTTCCACCAAGGGCGTGACCAAGGGCGTCAATGCCGCTCTGGCCGCCGCGGAAGCCATGAACTGAGAAAGGGGGAACGATCAATGAATTTTAAGAAACAGCTCAAAGACGGTCTGATCTACCAAAACCCCGTTCTGGTGCAGGTGCTCGGTATGTGCTCCACCATGGCCATCACCACGAGTGTGTCGAACGGCCTTGGTATGGGCCTCTCCGTTCTCGTCATCCTGACGCTTTCCAACATCTTTATTTCCCTTCTGCGCAAGATCATCCCCAACGAAGTGCGTATCGCGTGCTACATCGTCGTTATCGCGGGCTTCGTCACGATCGTCGATCTGTGCTTACAGGCGTTTTTCCCCGACATTGCGGGCAGCCTTGGCGTGTTTATCCCGCTGATCGTCGTCAACTGCATCATCCTCGGCCGCGCCGAGGCCTTTGCCAGCAAGAACTCCGTCGCCGCCTCCGCGGTGGACGGCATCTGCCAGGGCATCGGCTACACGGTGGTGCTGCTGATCCTGAGCGCGTTCCGCGAGCTCTTCGGTGCCGGCACGCTGCTCGGCATCCAGATCATGCCTTCTTCCTATGTCCCTGCCGGTATGCTCACGCTGCCCGTCGGCGGCTTCCTCTGCCTCGGCACGCTGATCGCCATCATGCAGTGGGCGCTCGCCAGAAGCGAGAAGAAGAACGCGGAAAAGAAAGAAACGGAGGGTAAATAAAAATGAGTGTGACCAAGTTACTTGCTATTTCCCTCGGCGCGATCCTGACGAATAACTTCATCTTCTCGCAGTTCCTGGGGATCTGCCCGTTCCTCGGCGTTTCGAAGAAGAGCGATACCGCCATCGGTATGGGCCTTGCCGTTACGTTCGTCATGGGTCTTGCCTCGGCGTTCTGCTACGGCGTGAACATCATCCTCGTCAAGCTCGGCCTTGACTACATGCAGACCGTCGCCTTCATTCTCGTGGTGGCGAGCCTCGTGCAGTTCATCGAGATGTTCCTCAAAAAGTCCATGCCGACGCTCTACACGG
>CALAAN010000279.1 GCA_937884915.1 uncultured Oscillibacter sp. | reverse complement strand
AGCCTCTTCCTTGATGGCGTCCTGCGCCTGCTTCTTGGTGCCGACGAACAGGATGTTCTGGCCGCTCTCAGAGACGGAGCGAACGAAGTTGTAGGCTTCCTCGAGCTTCTTGACGGTCTTCTGCAGATCGATGATGTAGATACCGTTGCGCTCGGTGTAGATGTAGGGAGCCATTTTGGGGTTCCAGCGGCGGGTCTGATGGCCGAAGTGGACGCCTGCTTCGAGCAGGGCTTTCATGGATACGACGTTTGCCATTGCTTGTAGTTTCTCCTTCAAATTTAGTTTTTACCTCTGGGGCCTTCATCCCTCCTGCCAACCTGATGGCACAGACAAGAAGTCAGGTCTCCATGCGGAATACCCGAGTATTATACCCGCTAATTTTCCAAATTGCAAGAACTTTTTGAAAAATTACTGTCTTTCTCTCGGTTTCTCTCACTTTTTTCCCGTTTTGCCCAGAAAATGGCTGCCTGCTTTTCCGCGTGAAAGTTGCTTTTCTTCTTTTTCATAAGGGTTTTCTAAAATTTAGTGTTGCAAAAATGTCGAAAATTCTTATAATATGGCAAGTCTGCTATTGGGGGACTTTTTGCCCGCCTCCTTTTCAGAACCGGCGGCGGCGCGTGCGCTGCTCTCTGCGCGGGATCTCCTGGCGCGGAAAGGGCTTGTCAATGAGAATAATATCGTCCCCGATCTGCTTGATGCACTCCCACGGAATGCAGTATTCCTCCCCGCGGCCGAAAAGTCCGAAAAAGCGGAACGGTCCCGGCACGATCAAAGCAGTCAATTGCCCGTCGGGCAGTTTGCATTCAATGTCGCCCACATAGCCAAGGCGGCAGCCGTCGCAGATGTTGATGACCTCCTTGCAGCGGAAGTCGGCAAAGCGGCAGTTCATGCGCATTCCCTCCTGTTCCCTTTCATTGTATTTCCGGAACAGGAAGTCCTATCCCTCGCATTTCCCGCAACTTCTCTCCGGGCTATGCCGGAGAGAAAATTTTTCTACGGAGGTTCCCCCACATGACAGAGATCCAGCTCAATATGTACCATGCCCTCGCGCTTGGCGCCGCCATGTACGCCCTCGGCCTGGTGCTGACGAAGAATATCCCCGTGCTCAGCCGCTTCTGCATCCCCGCTCCCCTGGTTGGAGGCCTGTGCTTCGCGATCTTCAACACCGTCCTCTACGCTACAGGCACGGCGGTCATCACCTTTGACGATACGCTGCAAACGGTCTTTATGATCTTCTTCTTCACGACCGTCGGCTTCACCGTGTCTATCCCGATGCTGCTCAAGAGCGGCAAATCCGTCATCATGCTCCTTATTTTGAGCGTTGTGATGATCATTTTGCAGAATGTCGTCGGCAGCGGCGTGATAGCGCTGATGGGCAAAGACCCGCTCTACGGCCTCGCCTGCGGCTCCATCGCGATGATCGGCGGCCCCGGCACAGCGGCGGGTATTGGCCCTGACCTTGATGCAGCCGGTGCCATCGGCGGCACGACGGTCGCCGTCGCGGCGGCGACGTTCGGCCTGATCTTCGGCTCGCTTCTCGGCGGTCCGATCGCAAGACGCCTCATCGTCAGGAACCATCTGCGCAACGAGCTCACCGAACAGGTCGAGGAAGAGGACGCCGACGATACACATTACAGCACCCACGCCAATAACTTTGTCTACGGCTTCCTGCTGCTGATGTTCTGCGCCGGTGTCGGCAATGTCGTCAGCGTTCTGCTCACGAACCTCTGCGGCTTCAGCTTCCCCATTTACATCGGCTCGATGCTCGTGGCCGTTATTGTGCGCAATGTGATCGACCACTTCAAGATCATGGAGTTCCCCGCCCAGGAGATCAGCACGATGGGCAACATGTTCCTCGCGATCTTCCTCTCGATGGCGCTCTCGGGCCTCAAGCTCTGGCAGCTCGTTGATCTGGCACTTCCGATGATCGTTGCTCTCGCCGCCGAGGTAATGCTGATGGTCGTTTTCTCGCTGCTGGTCGTCTTCCCCATCATGGGCCGCGACTACGACGCCGCGATGATCACCGCCGGCTTCATCGGCTTCGGCATGGGCGCCACGTCCAACGCCATGGCCAACATGCAGGCCGTCTCCCGCCGCTACGGTGCGTCTCCCTCGGCCTACTTCGTCATTCCGATGGTCGGAGGCCTGTTCAACGACTTCTTCAACGCCGCGATCATTGCGTTCTGCATCGGTCTTCTTGCGTGAGAACCGTTTGAGGGCGCAAAGTCCATCGAACCGCGCCGAACGATAAAAAATATCCTCGTCTTCCATTCCGTATGTTTCCGCCGCGCGCGGACATACTGAAAGCACTACGCATGGGAGGCGGGGATTCTTTTATGCTTGGCAAGGTGGAGATCTGCGGCGTGAACACGACGAAGCTGCCGAC
>CALAAN010000278.1 GCA_937884915.1 uncultured Oscillibacter sp. | reverse complement strand
TAGAGATGGTGATGCGTGTTCACAAGCCCCGGATAGCATAGCATGTGGCTCGCGTCGATCACCTGATCCGCCTTCTGCGGAAGTTCGGGCCCGATTGCACGGATGAACCCGTCCTCGGCGTATAGATCGACATGTTCATAAACCGTGTCCTTTTCGTCGCAAGACACCAGCGAACGAATTTTTTTAATGAGCAGAGTAGACATAGCAATACCTCTTAGCGCCCGCAGCGGCAGGCAGATTTAGTGAAGAATAAGAAGAAGCGCCTTTTGCTGCCTCCGGCAGCAAAACAGCTCAAAAGCCTCGCAGAGTTTCACGCCGCGCACGGTGTGAAAAAATTGAGATCCGTCGCGGAGGACGACATGCGCGTCCGCAGCGACACTTCGCAGCGATTGGAGCGGTGAGCGACAAGCGCTGAAACCTGTCTAAAACAAAAGCACCCATCGGGTGCTTTTGCTTTAATATTTTTTATCTCTCTTCGCGGAAGTAGCTCAATCCCAGCGATGCGGGCGGCTGATCTTCGCGCTTCTTGCGCAGCGACACGATGATCAGAACGACCAGCGTGACGACGTAGGGGAGCATCTTGTAGAGTTCCTTGATGGCAAGGTTGGTGCCGGTGGGGATGAAGATATAGAGAATGTAGAACCCGCCGAACAGGATGGAGGCCAGTACGCTGACGTTCGGACGCCAGATCGTGAAGATGACGAGCGCGATGGCGAGCCATCCGCGGTCGCCGAAAGCGTTGTTCGACCAGACGCCGCAGGCGTAGTCCATGACGTAATACAGGCCGCCGAGACCTGCGATCATGCTGCCGATGCAGGTGGCGAAGTACTTGTACTTCGTCACATTGATGCCGGCTGCATCCGCGGTCGCCGCGCTCTCGCCCACGGCGCGCAGGTGAAGGCCCGTACGGGTGTGCTTGAGGAAGTACGACGCGAACAGCGCGATAACGATGGCGAGGTAGGCAAGGAAGCCATAGGACAGGAAGACCTGACCGAACCAGCCGCCAACGTTCAGGGATTTGCTGAAGTATGCGCTTGTCGCGCTCAGCGCGATGGAAGGGACCTCGCTGTCGGTCAGCTTGATGAGCGAGCCGCCGAAGAAGTTGCCGATGCCGACGCCGAACGTCGTGAGTGCAAGACCCGTGACGTTCTGGTTGGCGCGCAGCGTAACGGTCAGCAGGCAGTAGAGAAGGCCCATCAGAAGCGAGCCTAAAAGCGAGCAGAGCATCGGGATGCCGATGGCGAGAAACGCGTTCATGTCGGCAGCCGGGGTGGACTGCTCGTAGAAGAACGCGCCGATGACGCCGCAGATACCGCCGACGTACATCACGCCCGGAATGCCAAGGTTCAGGTTGCCGGACTTTTCCGTTAAAATCTCACCGGTGCTGCCGTAGAGCAGGGGAATACCCTGCATGACCGCACGGGGAAGGAAAGAAGCAAGATCAAACATCGCTCACGCCTCCTTTTTGCCCTTGCGCAGGCTGACCTTGTAGGTGATGAAGAATTCGCTGCCGATGATGAAGAACAGGATGATGCCCGTCAGGATATCGGCGAAGGAGTGGTTCAGACCGAAGACGCTGGAAATTTCGCTTGCGCCGCGGCTCAGGATCACGATAAGAAGGCTCGTGAAGATCATCATGATCGGGTTGAATTTGGCCATCCAGGAGACCATGACCGCAGTGAAGCCGCGTCCGCCGACGATGGTGGTGGTCAGCGTGTGATCCGTACCGGCGGTGAGCAGCAGGCCGATAAGGCCGCAGATCGCACCGGAGAGGATCATCGTGCGCACGATAACGCGCTCGACCTTGATGCCCGCGTAGCTCGCGGTGCGCTGGCTCTCGCCGACGACGGCGATCTCATAGCCGTGCTTGCTGTAATTGAGATAGATGTACATGAGGCCCGTGAGGATCGCCACAAGCAGGATCGGGAGAAGATAGCGCTGGCCGCCGAGAACGGGGAGCCAGCCGGCTTCGGTATTCTGGTTGATGATACCGATCTTGCCAGAGCCCTTGGGCACTTCCCACACGATGATGAAGAACGCGGCGAGCTGCGTCGCGATGTAGTTCATCATCAGCGTGAAGAGCGTTTCGTTCGTGTTCCACTTGGCCTTGAAAATACCGGGGAGGAAGCCCCACAGCGCGCCTGCCGCGACGGAGGCGATGATCATAATGACGATGAGAAGACCGTTGGGAATCTTGCCGCCAAGGCAGATCATGCAGGCCGCGGTGGCAAGGCAGCCGATGAGCACCTGACCCTCGGCGCCGATGTTCCAGAAGCGCATCTTGAACGCGGGCGTGACCGCAAGCGAGATGCCGAGCAGGATCGCGAGATTATGGAATGTGACCCAGCTCTTGCGCGATGTACCGAACGCGCCGTAGAGGATCGTGGAGTAGACCTTGATGGGATTTTCGCCCGTCAGCAGCGTTGTGACGATCGCGCAGACGATCAAAGCGAGCACGATCGCGCCGCCGCGGATCAAAACGGCCTTGTACCAGGGGAGCGTATCGCGCTTGGCGATGTGGAAGAGCGACTGTTTCTTATTCATCCTTGTTGCCTCCCCTCACGAGTGTCATCAGTGCGCCGACCTCGCGCTTGTCGGTCTTTCTGGCGTCGACCACGCCGGAGACCTGACCGCCGCAGAGTACGACGATGCGGTCGCACAGCTCAAGCAGCACGTCGAGGTCTTCGCCGACATAGACGACGGCGACACCGCGCATCTTCTGCTCGGTCAGCAGATTGTAAATGGTATAGGAGGTGTTGATGTCCAGGCCGCGCACGGCGTAAGCGGTCATCAGCACGGCGGGGGACTGGGCAATCTCGCGTCCGACAAGCACCTTCTGCACGTTGCCGCCGGACATGCGGCGCACGGGGAAAGACGTGCTGGGCGTGACGACGCCGAGTTCTTCCCAGATGCGGTTAGCGAGCGCTTCAGGATCCTTGCGGTTGAGGAACAGGCCCTTGCCCTTGCGCCAGGAGCGCAGCATCATGTTGCCCGTCATACCCATCGAACCGACGAGACCCATGCCGAGTCGGTC
>CALAAN010000277.1 GCA_937884915.1 uncultured Oscillibacter sp. | reverse complement strand
AGGAGAGCAGCGTATCCGCCGAGAGCAGCACCTGCGTCTTGCGGTACGGCAGCTCGCGTCCCTCCGCCGTGATGCTCACGGCGTTCACGTTTGGCAGCTGCGTCAGCGTTAGCGTGATGCAGTAGTCGGCGAGCGACAGGTCGATGCCCGTCAGGCGCGCGTACTGCGCGCTCAGGTCGATCTGTGCGCGTCGGCCCGAAACCTTGAGCGACTTAAGCACCGTCCCCTCCGGAATAGGCGAAGAAAGCGACACCTCATCAGGCCCTGCGAGCAGGGCCTCCATCAGCGCGCGGACGCAGTCTTCGGTCTCCATCGTACCGTCGAGCGCGATGCGCGTTTTCTGCGCGCGGATGGCGTCGCCGCCGCCCGAGGAATCGGGATCGCTGAGAAAATAGACCTCATACCCGCTCTCGTCCACCTCCTGCGCGTGCTGGGCCGCGCAGGCGCAAAGGAGCAAAAGCAGTAAAATGAGTACCGCGATCAGGGAAAGGCGTCTCTTCATGTTTCGCCCCCTCCCTCCTCGCAGCGCGGCAGGCGCACGGTGAACACCGTGCCGCCGCCCTCGCGGGCGCGGACCTCGATGCTGCCGCCGCGGCGGCGCGCCGTGTCGGCGGCGATGGAAAGGCCGAGGCCTGTGCCGCCCGCGGCGCGCGAGCGCATCTTGTCCACGCGGTAGAAACGGTCGAAAATGCGGGGCATGTCCGCTTCCGGAATGCCGATGCCGTCGTCGCTGACAGTGAGAAGGCAGTCCTTCTCATCCCCCGCGAGCAGCAGCTTCACAAAGCCTCCGGGGCGGTTATATTTGATGGCGTTTTCCGTCAGGTTGTAGATGATCTCGTGAATCTCATCCTCGCTCGCAAGGGTCTGCCCCTCACGGCGGACCTCATAGGAAAGGTCGACCTGCTTTTCCTCGGCCACAAGGCGCAGCATACGCACCACGCGCGCCATGACAGATGAAAGGTCGACGCGCTGCGCCTCTGGCAGTATGCCGCTGTCAAGGCGCGTCAGGCGCAGCAGATTCTCCGTGATGCGCGCCAGGCGCTCGGACTCCTGCTCGATATCGCCGACGAATTCGCGCACGGTCTTCGCGTCCATGTTCTCCGTCTGCAAGATAGAGTCGGACAAAAGCCGGATGCCCGCGAGCGGCGTTTTGAGCTCGTGGCTTGCGTCCGACACGAAACGGCGGCGCGCGTCCTCCGTCGTCTGCAAGCGATCGGCCATGTCGTTGAATTCGGCAGCGAGCTCGCTGATCTCGTCGTTCCCGCCGACCTCGGCGCGGTGGCTGTACGAGCCCTCGCGCATCTTGCGGATGGCGTCGGTCAGCACGCCGAAGCGCCGCGTCAGCACACGGGATAAAAGCACGCTGATCCCGCCGGCGAACACCAGCACGACCGCGGAAATCGTCAGGAGATTGCGCTGCAGGGACAGCAGCAGCTCCGCCTGCTCGGTGTCGTATTCGTAGGCGTAGACCGCGCCGATGGTCTGGCTGTGATAGATGACCGGTGAGGCCGCGCGGCTCTTGAACGCCTTGTCCGAAAATTCGGTGTAAAAGACGTCCTCCCCGCGCAGCGCCTGCACAAGCTCTGTATAAAAAGCGTAGCGGCCGATCGCGCCGTCAGTCTCGCGCGTGTCGTACAGCACGCGGCCCGAGGCGTCCGTCACAAGCACGCGGGAGATGCCCGTCTCCTCCACGAGCGTCATCGCGCCCGCGACGTTTTCCTCGC
>CALAAN010000276.1 GCA_937884915.1 uncultured Oscillibacter sp. | reverse complement strand
CTGTACGCCAGCGCATTCACCGCAAATGAGGTGCGCATTGTCACGGAAAATGACGAATTCGCCGCGCGCCTTCCAAAGCTCTTCCAGAAGGCGTTCTCCCTGCGCTTTGATGAGCTGCCCGATCGGTCGAAGGACGGCGGCAAGCTCGTCTTCCGCATCACACAGGAGAAAAAGCTCGACACGATCTGGCGCGCGCTCGGCTACGATCGCCGGGCGCATTTTGCGCTGCATCTGAACTTTGCGCTGCTCGAAGAGGAGTGCTGCCGCGCGTCGTTCCTGCGCGGGGCGTTTTTGTCCGGCGGCAGCGTGACCGACCCGCAAAAGCGCTATCACCTGGAACTCGCGACCTCGCACGTGCAGGCGGGGCGCGAGGTCGAGGCGCTGCTGCGCGACATGGGCTTTGAGCCGAAAAACGTCATGCGGCAGAATAACCTCATTACATACTTCAAGAGCAGCACGCATATCGAAGACCTGCTGACGCTCATTGGCGCGCCGGGGCGCGCGCTTGAGATCATGTCGGCCAAGATCGAAAAGGAAATGCGAAACACCGTGAACCGGCGCGTGAACTGCGACGCGGCAAATCTCGACAAAGCAGTGCTGGCCTCACGTGAACAGGTGGAAGCCTTTACACGTTTGACCGAGTCCGGCGCGATCAACGACCTGCCGGTGAAGCTGCAGGAGGTCGCCGTCGCGCGGTTACTTCAGCCTGAGCTGACGCTCTCCGAGCTTGCGGCAACGTTCGACCCGCCGCTGACGAAGTCGTGTCTCAATCACCGCATCCGAAAGCTCATGGAGATCGCAAAAGACGAGAACAAATAGGAGGGAGCGCGCCATGTCGTTCGTCCATTTACATGTCCATACCGAATACAGCCTGCTCGACGGCGCGTGCCGCATCCGCGACCTCCCCAAGCTCGTCAAATCGATGGGGCAGACCGCCTGCGCCATCACCGACCACGGCGTGATGTACGGCGCGGTCGACTTTTACCGCGCCTGCAAGGCCGAGGGCATCAAGCCCATCATCGGCTGCGAGGTGTACGTCGCCCCGCGCACACGCTTTGATAAGCAGCATGAATTCGACAGCGAGTCCCGCCATCTGGTGCTGCTGTGCGAGAACGAGGAGGGTTACCGCAACCTTTCCTACCTTGTCTCGATGGCGCACGTCGAGGGCTTTTACATTAAACCGCGCATTGACTTAGACCTTCTGCGCGAACATTCGAAGGGTCTCATCGCGCTCTCGGCATGTCTGGCCGGTGAAATTCCGAGAAGACTTCGCAACGGCGACTACAACGGTGCCAGGGAATATGCCTTGACACTATCTGATATCTTTGGCCCCGAGCACTTTTATCTCGAATTGCAGGACCACGGCATCCGCGACCAGGCCATCGTCAACAAGGGCATCCTGCGTCTGCACGAGGAGACGGGCCTCCCGCTCGTCGTGACGAACGACGCGCACTATCTTCGAAAAGAAGACGCCTACGCGCACGACGTGCTGCTCTGCATCCAGACCGGCAAGACCGTGGACGACGAGAACCGCATGCGCTACGAACCGCAGCGCTTCTACCTGCGCTCAACCGAGGAGATGGCGGCGCTCTTTCCCGACTATCCCGAGGCGGTCGAGAACACCGGCAAGATCGCCGAGCGCTGCAACTTAGAATTTACGTTCGGCAAGTACCACCTGCCGGAATTCAAGGTGCCCGAGGGATACACCTCGCTCACATACTTTAAAAAGCTCTGCGCCGACGGCTTCGCCCAGCGCTACGGCGAGGGGACGGAGAAACAACGCGCGCAGCTCGAATACGAGCAGAACATGATCGAGCGCATGGGCTTTGTCGACTATTTTTTGATCGTCTCCGACTTCGTGCGCTACGCTAAAAGCGTCGGCATCCCCGTCGGTCCAGGACGCGGCAGCGCGGCAGGCAGCATCGTTTCGTACTGCCTGTCGATCACAGACATCGAGCCGATGAAATACGGTCTGTTTTTCGAGCGCTTTTTGAACCCCGAGCGCGTGTCGATGCCAGATATCGACATGGACTTCGGCGATACGCGCCGCGGTGAGGTCGTCGACTATGTCCGCCGCAAGTACGGCGACGACCATGTCGCCCAGATCGTCACGTTCGGCACGATGGCCGCGCGCGGCGTCATCCGCGACGTGGGCCGTGCGCTCAACATGAGCTATGCCGAC
>CALAAN010000275.1 GCA_937884915.1 uncultured Oscillibacter sp. | reverse complement strand
TTCGTCGATGCTCTGGTATTTCTGAATGAGCGCCATGGCCGTCTTTTCGCCCACGCCCGGCACACCGGGGATGTTGTCGCTCGCGTCGCCCATCAGAGCCTTGAGGTCGACGATGTGGATGGGCGCGAAGCCATAGACTTCGCGGAAGCTCTCGGGCGTCATGTCCTTCGTCGTGGTCTGGCCCATGCGCGTGGAGATGAGCTTGACGGTCGTGTGCTCGGTCACGAGCTGCAAAGAGTCCTTGTCTCCCGTGGCGACGACGCAGTCCCAGCCCGCCGCTTCGCACTTGCGCGAGATCGTGCCGATCAGGTCGTCGGCTTCAAAGCCCGCGAGCTCGTAGCGGGGAATGTTCATCGCGTCGAGCACATCCTTGAGCACCGGCATCTGCATGGCGAGCTCTTCGGGCATGGCGTGGCGCGTGGCCTTGTAGCCCTCGTACTCCAAATGGCGGAACGTCGGCTCGCGGCGGTCGAAGGCGACGCACAGCGCCTCGGGTTGTTCCTCGTCCAGAAGACGCCCCAGCATCGTCAGAAAGCCGAAGATCGCGTGGGTGAAAAAGCCGTCGCGCGTGGTGAGCGGACGGACGCCGTAATAGGCGCGGTTGATGATGGAGTTGCCGTCGAGTACCATCAGCTTCACGGCATACACCTCCTGAAATGCAAATTTTTACTAAGTATAGTATAGCGCAAAGCGAACAAAAACACAACAGAAACCGGAGACATCGTCGGCTGAGAAAGAGAAAGTCCCGTAAAAATAAACAGAATACTTGCAATTTCTTGTCGGGATGTTTATAATATTGACTGAAAATCTGTTTTGCTTCCTAAATTTTTGTTAGGAAGCGGAGCGGAGAACAAAAAAGAAAGGGAGAAAATCATGGAAAAGCTTTTCAAGCTGAAGGCCAACGGTACCACGGTACGCACCGAGATCCTTGCCGGTCTTACCACGTTTATGACCATGGCCTACATCATCGCGCTCAACCCGAACCTGCTGACCAACTTTGCAACAGGTACGCCGCTGTGGAACGGTGTGTTCCTTGCCACCTGCATCGCCTCGGCGATCGGCACGATCTGCATGGCGTTCCTTGCCAACAAGCCGTTTGTCATGGCGCCCGGCATGGGACTCAACAGCTTCTTCGCAGTGGTTGTCGCCAACATCGCAGTCATCAACGAGTGCGAGTATGAGTCCGCATTCCAGGCGGCGCTCGTCATTATCCTTGTCGAGGGCATCGTGTTCCTCGTCCTCACCGTCTTAAAGGTGCGTGAGAAGATCGTGGAGGCCATCCCCCTCGGCGTGCGCTACGGCATCGCCCCCGCCATCGGCCTGATGCTGATGAACGTGGGCCTTGGCTCCAATATCGGCATCTACGCCGAGGGCAACGGCTACGCGAGCCCGTTCTACATGATGCGCGACTTCTTCGGTGCGCTCACGCCCAGCATCATCAAGAGCAGCATGGGTGAAGCCGGCTACAATACGATGGTTCTGACTGTTGTGACGGCATTCCTCGGCGTGTTCGTTATGGTCGTTCTTGCCAAGAAGGGCGTCAAGGCGGCGGTGCTGCTCGGCATGCTGTTCTCGTCTGTCATCTACTGGGCGGGCAGCGCCATCTTCCTGCATGTCAACCCGTTTGAGAGCCTTGCCACCGCGAGCTTTGTCCCGCCCTTTGCCGACATGGTCTCCACCACGCTCTTCAAGTTTGACTTTGCGGGCTTTGTGAACATCGGCTGGTTCACGGCTATCACGCTTGTCATCACCTTCTGCATGATCGACATGTTCGATACCATTGGTACCCTCGTCGGCACGGCCTCCCGCGCCGGCATGGTCGATCAGGACGGCAACATGCCTCAGATGAAGGAAGCTCTGCTCTCCGACGCCATCGGTACGGTCGCGGGCGCCTGCACCGGCACCTCCACCGTCACCACGTTCATCGAGTCTGCTTCCGGCGTGGAAGCGGGCGGCCGCACGGGTCTGACCGCGCTGACCGCGGCCATTCTGTTCCTCGCCTGCATGTTCCTCGCCCCCATCGCCGCCATCATCCCCGGCGCTGCGACCTCCGCCGCGCTCATCTATGTCGGCGTTCTGATGCTTCAGGGCCTCAAGAATGTGGACTTCAGCGATATGGACCAGATGCTGCCGGTGTCTGTCATGCTCATCGGTATGCCGATTTCCGGCTCCATCGGCCACGCTATCGGCCTCGGCCTCATCTCCTACACCTTCGTCAAGGTGCTTTCCGGCAAGGCAAAGGATGTCAGCGTGCTGACCTATGTGATCTCCGTGCTGTTCCTCATCAAGTTCTTCGCCGTTGTGTAAGTGTGTGAAAACCCTTAAAAAGGGCGTCCTGTACGGGACGCCCTTTTTTTCTGCGCTGCGGTATGATATCATGGCGGAGAGACATAAGGTAATGGGAGCACACGGCGAAAAAACCTAAAAAATCAGGGTTTGCAACCGCCGGTTGACAAATTTGACAGTGCGCTTTCTTTCCCGCAACCGCGAAGTAGGCTATGATAACGCCATCTAAACGGCGCGGGACCGCGCCATCAAAATTCAGGAGGAAGACGATATGATCTTAGCGGATAAAATCATCACGCTGCGCAAAAAGGCGGGCTGGTCGCAGGAGGAGCTGGCATCGCAGCTCGGCGTGACGCGCCAGTCGGTCAGCAAGTGGGAGGGCGCGCAGTCCGTGCCCGACCTTGACAAGGTGGTGCAGATGAGCCGGCTCTTCGGCGTGAGCACCGACTATTTATTGAAGGACGAACTCGAAGAGGAAGAGTTCATCGAATCCGAGGCGGATGAAACGCCGCTGCGGAGAGTGACGATGGAGCAGGCCGCGCAGTATCTCGCACTGCGCAGGTCCTGCGCGCCGAAGATCGCGCTGGCGGTGTTTTTGTGCATCGTCTCGCCTATTGTGCTCGTTTTCCTCTCCGCCATGGCGGACGCGGGCTGGGGCGGCATTTCGGATGATATGGCCACGGGCATCGGCGTGAGCGTTATTTTGGCGCTGGTCGCCGCCGCGGTTGGCATCGTCCTCTCCTGCGGGGCGAAAACGAAGGAGTTCGAATTCCTTGAAAAAGAGCCGTTCGAGACCGAATACGGCGTGAGCGACATGGTGCGCGAGCGGCGCAAAGCCTATGAGCCGACGGCCTCGCGCTGCACGATCCTCGGCGTGGTACTGTGCATCCTTGCCGTCGTGCCGCTAATGCTTGGAGTCGGCCTTGTGTCGTCCGATGTCGCCGCGCTGCTCACGCGCGTCGCTCCGGCGGATGTTTACGCTGCTGCGGCGGTGGATGCGCTGCTGCTTTTGGTTGCCTGCGGCGTGGGCGTGCTCGTTTGGAGCGGAACCTGTACCGGCGCGATGGACCAGCTCTTAGAGGAGGGCGACTACACGCGCAGGAAGAAGGCGCGCAGCGGCGTGATGAGCACGGTCACGCTCATCTACTGGCTGAGCGTGACGGCGATCTTCCTCTTTTACACCTTCGGCCCGAACGGAAACGGCCAGATGCAATACAGCTGGTTCATCTGGGCCGTCGGAGGCGTGCTGTATGCGGCGGCGATGGGCATCGTGTCGCTCGTTCTGCGTCATAAGGATGAAATGTAAAGCACACTTGACATACAGTGCTATAGATGCTATGATGCAAGTAAAGCAAACTTGACATTTGAAAATCTGCTCTTGACAGCCTGAAATTAGATGATATGATTTTGATATCATAAAGATACGCAGAACGGCTGCAAGAAGAAAAGGGGGAGAACCTTATGCTCTATATTGACCACCTGACCAAGACCTTCGGCGAGAAGAAGGCCGTGGACGATCTGTCGCTCCACATCGCGCCGGGGGAGATCTACGGCTTCATCGGCCACAACGGCGCGGGCAAGACCACGACGCTCAAATCCATCGTCGGCATCCAGCAGTTTGATTCCGGCAAGATCACCATCGGCGGACACTCCATTCAGGACGATCCCATCGTCTGCAAGAAAATGCTCGCCTACATTCCGGATAACCCCGACCTCTACGAGTTTATGACGGGCACCCAGTACCTCAATTTCATCGCCGATATCTTCGGCGTGGAATCGGGCGCGCGGCAGGAGCGCATCCGCAAGTACGCGGATCTCTTCGAGCTGACGGGCGACCTCGGCCAGCCCGTCGCGGCATACTCCCACGGCATGAAGCAGAAGCTCGCCATCATTTCGGCGTGGCTGCACGAGCCAAAGCTCATTTTGATGGATGAGCCGTTCGTCGGCCTTGACCCCAAGGCTTCGCATATCTTAAAGGGAATGATGCGCGAGGTGTGCGGCGCGGGCGGCGCGATCTTCTTTTCGACCCATGTGCTCGAGGTGGCCGAAAAGCTCTGTGACAAGGTCGCCATCATCAAGGGCGGCAGGCTTATCCGCTCGGGCATGATGGAGGAGGTCAAGGGCGACGACTCGCTTGAGGAGGTCTTCCTCGAGCTGGAGGGCGAATCATGCTGAAAACGCTCGTCAAAAAGCAGCTCATGGAGATATTCCGCAGCTACTTCTATAATGCCAAAACCAACAAAAAGCGCTCGGCGGCGGGGATCGCCGGTTACATCCTGCTCTTTATCGCGCTGATGGTCGGCGTTGTCGGCGGCATGTTCGCGGGGCTTTCCATTTCGCTCTGCGCACCGCTCGCGCAGGCGGGGATGGACTGGCTCTACTTTGCGCTGATGTCGCTGCTTGCCGTCTTCCTCGGTGCGTTCGGCAGCGTGTTCAACACATATTCGGGCCTGTACTTCGCCAAGGACAACGACCTGCTGTTGTCTCTCCCCATTCCGGTGCGCACACTGATGGCCTCGCGGCTGCTGACGGTCTATCTCATGGGCCTTATGTACTCCGCGGTCGTCATCCTGCCCGCGGTCATCGTCTACTGGGTCACAGTCTCAGCGGTGCCGATGGCGATCCTCGGCGGCGTGCTGCTGACGGCGCTCATCTCGATTTTTGTGCTCACGCTCTCGTGCGCGCTGGGCTGGGTGGTCGCAAAGGTGAGCCGCAAGCTCAAGCACAAGAGCTTCATCACGGTCATCGTCTCGCTCGCGGGGCTGGCCATCTACTATTCCTTCGTCTTCAGGGCGCAGACGGCCATCGAGCAGCTCGTTGCCAACGCCGCGTTTTACGGCGAAAAGATCAGAGGCGCGGCGCGCCCGCTCTACGTCTTCGGTCAGGTCGGCACTGGCGACGGGGTGGCGATGCTGCTGAGCGCGGCGGTCATCCTCGCGCTGTTCGCGCTGACATGGGTGCTGCTCTCGCGCAGCTTCTTGCAGATCACGACCGCGGCGGACACGTCGGACAAGGCGGTGTACCGCGAAAGGGCCGTCAAGCGCCAAAGCGCGGACGCGGCGCTCTTCCGCAAGGAGCTCGCGCGCTTCACCGCGAGCCCGAACTACATGCTCAACTGCGGCCTCGGCGTGCTGCTCCTGCCGGTCTCGGGCATCCTGCTTTTGTGGAAGGGCGGGGAGGTCGTGTCGCTTCTGAATGCGGTCTTCGCCTCGCACGGCGGCTGCGCGGAGGTGCTGCTCTGCACCGGCGTGTGCGCCGTCGCGTCGATGAACGACATGGCGACGCCGTCCGTCTCGCTCGAGGGCAAGTCGTTGTGGCTGGCGCAGTCGCTGCCGGTCAGACCCTGGCAGGTGCTGCGCGCGAAGCTCAAGGTGCAGCTTGCGCTCACGGCCCTTCCGGCGCTCGTGCCGCTTGTCTGCATGGCGTTCATCCTGCCTAAGACGGCGGCGCTGCCATTTATTTTTATCGCGGCGCTCGCATACATCCTGTTTTCCGCCTGCCTGGGGCTGACGCTCGGCGTCACGCGGGCGAGCTTTACATGGACGAGCGAGCTCATGCCCATCAAGCAGAGTCTGGCCGTGACGATTGCGCTGTTCGGCGGATGGCTTTACGCCATCACGTTCGCGGGACTCTACCTCTGGCAGGGGTGGAGGCTTGGCGCGCCGGTCTACCTCGCCATCGCGGCAGCGGTGACGCTCGCGGTGACGGCGCTGCTGTACCACTGGCTCAAAACGCGCGGCGCGCGGCGCTTTGCGGTGCTGTAACAGAATAGAAGAATGAAACGAGGGGGGGAAAGCCGTCCGGCTTCCCCCCTCGTTTCCTGTTTTAACTTTC
>CALAAN010000274.1 GCA_937884915.1 uncultured Oscillibacter sp. | reverse complement strand
TCATGAGCCACTTGGCCATGATGACCTTCTGCTGGTTGCCGCCGGAAAGCGCGGACATCTGTGTTTCGACAGAGGGCGCCTTGACGTTCAGCCGCTTGGAGAAGACCTCGCTCTGCTCCTTCTGCTTGGCATAGTCCAGGAACAGGCCGTTTTTCCTGAGATACGCCTTCAGGTTCGGCGCGCTCATGTTTTCCCAGATCGACCACGGGAGCAGGCAGCCGTCGTCGTGCCGTGCCTCGGTGACGAAGCCGCAGTATTCATGGATGCGGCTGAACGGCACGGGACGCAGGCCGCCGCCAGTGTCGAGCGAGACGGTGCCTTCATCGGCCTTGTCCAGACCGTAGATGGCGCGGAGCGTCTCGGTACGGCCGGAGCCCATGAGGCCCCAGAGACACAGGACCTCGCCCTCGTGCAGATCGAAGCTGATCTTGTCGGTCTTTTTGCTGGCGGAGAGGTTCTCCACGCGCATGATGACCTTGTCAAAGGTCTTGGCCTCGGAGGAGTCGACCTTGGTGATCTGACCGCTGATCATATTCTGGAGGATCTGCTCGCGGGTGATCTCGCTGGTCTTGCCGCTGAGGGCGACCTGACCGTCGCGCAGAACGATGGTGCGGTCGGTCAGATCCTCGACCTCGTCGAGGAAGTGGGAAATGAAGAAGATGCAGGCACCCTGCTTCTTGAGGTCGCGGATGATCTCGAACAGCTTGGCCTTTTCCTTGTCGGTGAAGGAGGCGGTCGGCTCGTCGAAGAGCAGGATCTTGTTGCCGGCGGAAAGCGCGCGGGCGATCTCTACCATCTGCCGTTCGCCGATGGGAAGATTGATGACCTTCTCACGCGGGTCGATGTCGCAGTTCATCTGTGCGAGATATTTCTTTGCGATCGAATTGAGGGTTTTATAATTTACAAGACCGTGCAGGCGGGAAACGGAGATGTTTTCCGCGACGGTCATATAGTCGAACATGACAGGCTCCTGATGGATAAAGCCGATGCCGTATTTTTCCGCGTCCTGCGGGGTCGTAATGCGGACAGGCTTGCCGTCGATCAGGATCTGACCTTCCGTTGGCTCGTGAATACCGCCGAGGATATTCATGAGCGTTGATTTGCCGGCGCCGTTGACGCCGATGAGTCCAACGATCTCTCCGCCTCTGGCTTCGATGTTGATGTCGTTCAGAGCCTTGACGCCGGGGAAGATCTTGGAAATGTGCTGGATCTGTAATGTCGTTTGTTCCGCCATTGTCTCAGTGCTCCTTTATCGTTACTTTGTTCCGAAGAACGTCCAGATAGCAGACCAGCACAATGATGAGGCCCTTGATGATGTAGGTGATGAAGAAGTCGACATTCATGAGGTTCATTGCGTTGGTGATGATCGCCATGATGATGCTGCCGATCAGCGTGCCGAGGATGGTGCCCTTGCCGCCCCAGACGCTTGCGCCGCCGAGGACGCAGGAGCAGACGATGTTATTGAACGCGCTGGTCGGACCCATGGTGGGGCCGGCAGAGTTCAGTCTGGCCGAGGTCAGCACGCCGTTGATACCGGCCATGCAGCCGCCGATGAAATAGATGAGGAACAGGATCTTTGTGGTGTTGACGCCGTTGACCCGCGCGGCCTGCTCGTTGATGCCGGTCTGGAACAGCTGGCGGCCGAAGATCGTGCGCGTCAGCAGCAGATGCATCAGATAGGCGACGACAAGGAAGACGACGACGGAGATCGGGACCACGTTGCCGATCGACCCGGCGAAGATCCGGGAATAGCTCTCCGGCAGACCGGCGATGCTCGTGCCCTGCGTGCAGTAGTTGGAGATACCGACGTTCAGCGTCTGGATGGCCAGCGTGACGATCATCGGGACCATCTTGAGCTTGGCCACGGAGAAGCCGTTGATGCAGCCGAACAGGATCGCGAATGCGAGGATGCACAGAACGCCGAGAAATACGTTCTGCGTGTTGCGCATGATGATGCAGCCGAGAATGGCGCTGCACGCCATGTTGGTCGACAGCGACAGGTCAATGCCTGCGGTGACGATAATGAAAGTCAGGCCGATCGCGGGAAGACCGATGATGCTGGCCTGCGTCAGAAGATTGAAGATATTGCCGACGGACAAAAAGTTCGGGATCAGGATCGACAGCACGATCATTGCGACGATGATCAGAAGGATCAGTGCGGTGTTGCCGTTTTTCAGTCCGTGGACCAGTTCCTGCCGGAGCCGTTCTTTCTTTGCCGGCTGTTTGTTGCTTACGTTCATCTTGGTGAAACTCCCCCTCGTTTTTCCGGATATGCCTTCAAAAAACGAACGCCTTCAATGGAGGGAGCCGAAGCTCCCTCCATTGACGCAGGTTTTCCTGTAGGAATACGCCTTGTTTGGTGGTTGGTTATGCAGCTTCTTCCATGTAGTGTGCGCCCCAGAGATCCAGGTTGTTGATGTCGGCAGCAGCGACGACCATCGGATCGGTGTAGAGCTTGGCTTCGCCGGTGTAGGTGCCGTCGATCAGATCGTAAACAGCGTTTGCGAAGTTCTCGCACATGCCGTCAACGTTGTACATGCCGGAGTAATCCATGTAGCCTTCCTGCATGAACTTGACGCCGGTCGGGAAGCCGTCCTGCGAGCAGATCCAGACATGGCCTTCTTCCGTGTTGGTGTACCATGCGTCGTTGGCCTCAAGAACGGTCTGAACAGCGGTGACGATGAAGTCGGAAGCGATCAGAACGACGTTGCAGTCGGGATGTGCCTGGAAAGCGGCGCTGAAGCCGGTCAGAGCCTTTTCAGCGTCCCAGTCGGACGGAACGGTCTGTGCGATGGTGAGGCCGAACTCAGCGGCTGCGTCCTCAAAACCCTTCTGGCGGTTGAGTGCGTTGTTGTCGTTGGTAGCGCCCATGATGGAGATGATGTCGGTGGCCTCAACGCCCTTGTCCTTCAGGTCCTGGAAGAAGGCTTTGCCGGCGAGGTAAGCCTGGTTGTAGGTGTCCAGACCAACGAAGAGGTCAGCAGCGGGGGAAGCACCCTCGGCCATGTCGCGGTCCCAGAGGATGAAGGGGATACCGGCGTCTTCCACTTCCTTGGCGGAGCTGGCGATCGCCTGGTTGTCGAATGCGTAGGCAATGATCGCATCGCAGCCCTGCGTGACGAGGTCGGAGATGTCGGAAGCCTGCTTGGCGGTGTCGTCACCGGAAACGACGTCGACCCAGGTCACGCTGTCATAGCCGTGATCCTTGCAGGTCTCGTCGAGAACCTTTTTCAGGCCGTCGCGCCAGCTGTAGAACAGAGCGTCATTGCAGTGAGCCCAGGAGATGCCGATCTTGAGAACCTTGCCGTCAGCAGCGGGTTCTGCGGTTTCGGTGGCAGCGGTGTCTGCGGGGGTCGTGTCAGCAGCGGTGTCGGTGCTGGCGGCGGGCTGATCTGCCGTCTTGGCGGCACAGCCGGCAAGCAGCGACAGGGTCAGGACTGCGACGAGGATTAGAGATAACCACTTTTTCATTTTGTTTTCCTCCTGTAAGTCAGTTTTCTTTGCTCCGTCCGGGGTGGCTGCCCATGCGGGAGCGGGTGAACGGCAATGTGTGTTTTTGCCGCCCTGTAGTTCCATTATAAACCGCCAGCTTTGTTAATTCTTTGCCTGCGTTTACGATAATTTGTCAAAAACAACTATTTTCGATTGCTGCTGTTCATTTGCATTTTATCACATTGCTGAATGACGGGACAGGGGAAAACCTGCGTTTTTTTATGTTTCTACAGTTTTTGTGCATAGTGCAACAAAACTTATGTAAAAATTGACTATTTTGACATTCGCGAATGCTGGCGTTTTTTAATGGCACAGCCCGACGACTGGCGAAAAACGGAAATAAACGTTGGTCAAAAACAACGCTTCCTTGTCAGAAACAGTGATTTCACTTCCGCCGGAAAACAGAGTGGAAAAGGACAAATGCGCGCGGCGCGGCACGCGTCAAAACCGGTGCGGGCCGAGAGGGCGGAAAAAACGGGGTTGCAGAACGGAGCGCAGTGCGGTATAATCACGGTATGAATACTATACCTGGGTATTGTATATGAAAGGAGCGGACAATGAGAGCAGATCATGCCAGCGTGATGCGGAAGCTGAAGATCGCCCGCGGGCAGCTCGACGGGCTGATCCGTATGGTGGAGGAGGACAGGTATTGTGTGGAGATCTCTAATCAGCTGCTGGCGACGCAGTCGCTGCTGAAGAGCATCAATCAGGAGGTCATGAAGGCACATATCGAGGGCTGCGTGCGCGACGCGCTGCAGACGGACAGGCTTGACCCGAAGGTGGAAGAGGCGCTCGCGCTTCTGAACCGGATGGCGCAGGGATAACGGACAGGAGGCATTCGAAATGGCAGTGGAAGAAACAGCCGTACAGAATGAGCAGGATCAGAAATACCAGCAGGCAAAGCTCCTCTATCTCAAGCATACGACAGATGCGGAGTTGGAGCAGGCGGAGCAGCTGTTTGCGGAATTGGGTGAGTATGCGCGCGCGCCGTGGTATCTGGCGCGCTGCAGGGCGCTGCGGGAATTTACCGTGGGCAATACGGTCAGCTTTGGACAATGGGACGGCGAGCCGATCCGGTGGACCGTGCTGGAGCGGCGCGGAAAGCTGCGGCTTCTGCACGCGCAGACGATCCTGACGCAGAAGGCGTATAACGAGCAGCGCGTACTGATGAGCTGGAAGGCGTGCAGCCTGCGCGAATGGCTGAATCACGCGTTTGCGGAGCAGGTCTTTACGAAGGAGGAGCGCGGGCAGCTCGTGGCCTCCGCCGTGCACGCGGCGGCGAACCCGGATTACAGTACGCCCGGCGGGCAGGACAGCATGGACAAGGTGTTTCTGTTCGGGATCGACGAGCTGAAGAAATATTACCCGGAAAATGCCTCGCGCGAGCTTGGCGCATGGTGGTGGACGCGCACGCCGGGCAGCAATCTGGTCTCCGCGGTCGCGGTGTATCCGGACGGCTCGCTCTATATTCCCGGCATCAACATCAACTACACGGACGGCGGCGTCCGTCCGGCGATGTGGATCCTGCTGAAAGCGTGACAGCAGAAACAGATAAATAAAAAACACCCCCGATTGGAGAAATCCAATCGGGGGCGCTTCGGTTCAGTGCAGAAACAGCGGGATCATTCCTGCTCGGCCTTGATCGCGGCCTGTGCGGCGGCGAGACGGGCGATGGGAACACGGAACGGGCTGCAGGAGACGTAGGTCAGACCGATCTTGTGGCAGAACTCGACGGTCGACGGATCGCCGCCCTGCTCGCCGCAGATGCCGAGCTTGATGTCCGGGCGGGTCTGGCGGCCGAGCTCCGCTGCCATCTTGACGAGGCGGCCGACGCCTGCCTGGTCGAGCTTGGAGAACGGATCGGACTCGTAGATCTTGTTGTCGTAGTAGGAAGCGAGGAACTTGCCGGCGTCGTCGCGGGAGAAGCCGAAGGTCATCTGCGTCAAATCGTTCGTGCCGAAGGAGAAGAACTCGGCCTGGTTGGCGATGGCGTCAGCGGTCAGCGCGGCGCGCGGGATCTCGATCATCGTGCCGACCTTGTACTGCATATCCGAGCCTGCGGCCTTGATGATCTTCTTGGCGGTCTGGTCGATGATGGACTTGACGAACGCAAGCTCCTTCTCTTCGCCGACCAGCGGGACCATGATCTCCGGAACGATCTTCCAGGCGGGTCTGCGGCTGCGCACAGCCAGCGCGGCCTTGATGATCGCGGCGGTCTGCATCTTTGCGATCTCAGGGAACGTGACGTCCAGACGGCAGCCGCGATGGCCCATCATGGGGTTGAACTCATGCAGGCCGGAGATGACCTGGTTGAGGTGCTCAACGGAGATGTTCATTTCCTTGGCGAGCTCTTCGATGTCCTTCGGGTCGGTCGGGACGAACTCGTGCAGGGGCGGGTCAAGAAGACGGATGGTGACCGGACGGCCCTTCATGGCCTCATAGATGGCCTCGAAGTCACCCTGCTGCATCGGCTCGAGCTTGGCCAGCGCCTTTTCACGCTGCTCGGAGGTCTCGGAGACGATCATCTCGCGCATGGCCTTGATACGGTCGGTCTCAAAGAACATATGCTCCGTACGGCAAAGGCCGATGCCCTCTGCGCCGAAGGCAAACGCCTGCGCTGCG
>CALAAN010000273.1 GCA_937884915.1 uncultured Oscillibacter sp. | reverse complement strand
CCGCCACGATCGACGTCACCGCGCCCAAATTGCAGGCAAAGACCATCGCGGTGAAAAAGTCCAAAATCGACTTGCTCAAAAGCACCGTCACATTGCCCGTCATGCCCGCGTCAAGGCAGCCGTAAATGCCAGTGCCGCTTGAGCAGAAGAGCACGATGGCCGTCACTAAAAGCGAGAGGTATTCCTCGCGCGGCACGCCGCCATCGTCGTCCTCATTTCTCTCCCCGAGGAGTTTGCCGATGGGCTTTTCCATCAGCGCGCCGCCGCGGCTGATCCAATCGCCTAAGCGGCACGCAAGGCCGAGCGCCGTGCCCGCCACGATGGCCAGAATCACCGCTGGCATATTCTCCATCAGCGGCACCGAGCTGATGCCCATGCCGATGGCGCACACGCCGAACACCTTGTTAAGCTCCGTTGTAAAGCGGGTGGAGAGCTTTTTGCTGAACACCGTTCCCAAAACGCCGCCCAGCGCCACCGCCAGCACATTGACGATCACACCGATCATTTTTCTTTCCTCCTGACACACAAACATAAAAAGCCGCCGAACTGGGCTTCCCCTGTTCGGCGGCGCTCTTGATCTTGCTATTAAGATAACGCAAATATTTCCGTCTGTAAAGATTTTCTTGCGGCGTTCCGCCGCCCACGGAAACTTTTTCACTTTTTTTGCGTCTAATATAGACAAAGGGCGCAAAGGAGGCGAGGAACATGCGCCGCATCAATCTTTTTTCCTACGGCGTGATGTCGCTGCTCAAATTATTCGCGCGCGTGCTCGTCATCGTCCTCGCCGTTTCGCTCTTCCAGCAGGCACACAACGCACAGGCCGCCCCCGCGCGTCCACCGCATCTCGACCGGCGCACAATGCCCGAGGCCCTTGCCGCGCCGGTGCGCACTCCCAAGGGCAACGTGACGAAGCCCGCGCCCGACTGGCACTTTTACGTGCTGGAATACCACAACTTCACGCAAGATGCTTCTCAGGCGGCGGCCTACACGATGACCGTCTCTGCGCTGCGGCGTGACCTCGACTTTCTGCGCGGCAACGGCTATACGACGATCCTGCCGCGCGAGCTCGCTTCCGGTCAGCTCGACGACGGCTCGCCGCTGCCGCAAAAGGCGGTGCTGCTGACGCTCGACGACGGGTACGAGAGCAACTACACCCTCGCTTTCCCCCTCCTGCGCGAATACGGCGCCAAGGCGGTCATCTCGCTCATCACCGCGCGCATCGACGAGAAAGCGGGCGGTTTTCTCACATGGGAGGAATGCCGCGAGATGGCAAAAAGCGGCCTTGTCGAGTTCGCCTCGCACACAAACGACTATCACATCCGCCCCGACGTGCGCGGCATTGAGCGCATCAGCGGCGAGGACGAGGAGACTTACGTCTCGCGCATCTCCGCCGACCTGCAAACGAGCATCACCCGCATTACGCTTGAAACGGGCCAGAACGTCACGACGTTCACGTATCCGCTCGGCAGGATGGAGCCGTGGGCCGAGCCGTTTTTGCAGCAGCACTTTGCCGTCACCCTCTCCGGCGTCTACGGCACCGCCCGCTACGGAGACTCCCTCTACCACCTGCCGCGCTACAACATCACCGACCTTCATCCCGCCAGCGAATACATCCCCGCCGCTTGACCGGCAGTCAAGCGGTCCGTATACTAAAGACGAACATTTCCCCCTATGATAGAGAGATAATAAGGAGAGATCATTATGAATTGGAAAGAGATCCTGAACCCGTATATGTCGACGGGAGAGGCAACGTTTTACAGCCGTTTTCTGCGCATTCTGAAGCACTTCCTCATTGTGATCGTGGGCGGCGCATTTTTCACCCGCATCTTATCCCATTCGTTTCTTTTTGACCATCTCTACAATCCGGATATCATCTGCGCCATCCTCTACGCCGCCTTTGTCCTCACCTGCATCCTAACCGGCAAAGGCAAGCCCTCATCTCCCCAAGACGATACCTCCGCCGAAAAATAACTATCATCGCGAATTGCCCCTACGGGGCAACAGCGCTTCACATTTTCAATCGGCGCAGCATCCATCGTCATTAGTCCTGCACTCCATCGCGCCTTGCCGCTCCGCGGCAACAGCGCCGCGCACCCCCAATCGGCGCTTCAACTTCTTCGCCTCTCAGCGTCGCAGACTTTGCCGCCCGCAGGCGGCAAATAATCTTAATCGTTTTTTCTGACGACAGAAGGTGAATTGCCGCAGAGCGGCAAGAGAAGCCGCCCTGGGGCGTGTGCGTCAGAAAAAACACCTCTCAGGCTGCAAGTGTGGAAATTGCCCGCCGTTGGCGGGCGATTTATGCGCGCAGCAGCCTGCATCCTCTCATCAGAAAAGCCTGCGGCTTTTCTGATGAATCCAAAAAAGAGAGACACACCATACGGTGTGTCTCTCTTTTTTGGAGCAGGGTACGGGAGTCGAACCCGCCTTAACGGCTTGGGAAGCC
>CALAAN010000272.1 GCA_937884915.1 uncultured Oscillibacter sp. | reverse complement strand
AGATAGAGGGCGCGATGAGCAGTCTCTCGATCGTCGTCAGCGGCATCCTGACCGCGCTGAGCAAGCCCGAAGACTGCGTCGACGGCGGCGTGGATGCCCGCAACTACGGCGAGCTCAAGGGTCTTGAGAGCGCCCGCGCGCTGTTCGCCGATATCTTAAGCTGCAAGACCTCTCAGGTCTTCGCCGGCGGCAATTCAAGCCTCCAGCTTATGTACGACACGGTCTCCAAGGCCTACACCCACGGCCTGCTGCACAGCGAGAGGCCCTGGTGCAGGGAAGAGAGCGTCAAGTGGCTCTGCCCCGCCCCGGGCTACGACCGCCACTTCAAGGTGACCGAGAGCTTCGGCTTTGAGCTCATCACCATCCCGATGACCGAAAACGGTCCCGATATGGACATTGTCGAAAACCTCATCAAGGACCCGAGCGTCAAGGGCATGTGGAACGTGCCGAAGTACTCGAACCCCGACGGCATCATCTACTCTGACGAGACCATTGAGCGCATCGCGAAGATGAAGCCCGCGGCCCCCGACTTCCTGCTCATGTGGGACAACGCCTACTGCATCCACGAGTTCGACGGCGACTTCGTCCCGTTCAAGGACATTTTGAGCGAGTGCGAGAAGTACGGCAACGCCGACATGGTCTTCGAGTTCGCCTCCACGAGCAAGGTGACGCTCCCGGGCGCGGGCATCGCGTGCTTTGCGTGCAGCGAGGCCAACATGGACTACATGACCAAGCTCATCGGCATTCAGGCCATCAGCTTCGACAAGATGAACCAGCTGCGCCACGTCAAGTATCTCCAGAACAAGGAGCACACCCTTGCGCTGATGAAGGAGCACGCCAAGATCATGAAGCCGAAGTTCGACATGGTCGTCGAGACGCTCGAGCATGAGATCAAGCCGCTCGGCATTGCGAGCTGGCACACGCCCAAGGGCGGCTACTTTGTCTCCGTGAACACTGCTCCCGGCCTTGCCAAGCGCACGCTGGCGCTCGCCAAGGAAGCGGGCGTCGTGATGACGAGCGCAGGCGCGACGTATCCGTACGGCCACGACCCCCTCGACAGCAACATCCGTGTCGCCCCGTCGCTGCCGCCGGTCGAGGAGCTCGAGCAGGCGATGGCCGTCTTCTGCTGCTGCCTCAAGCTCGCCGCGCTCGAAAAGAGCAAAAAGTAAGTCAATCTTTGCATCAAAAAAGCGGACCGCACTGCGGTCCGCTTTTTCTCATTCCGATTCAGTCCTTTGCCTTTTTCTCTTCCCGCTTCAAGCGCCAGACAGCGAGCGTGCGCACGAGCAGAACGTTGATAAGCGCGAGCCGCACGTAGCTGTACAGGACGCTGATGAAGAAATACGGCGAAAAATTGCTGTAGCTGCGCAGATGATCTCTCCACAGCGGCATAATGCCGTAGCTCATCAGAAACGGCAGCACGACGAGCGCAGCGAGCCAGCCGGCGATCAGCCACGTGATCTCCTTTTTCGTCGCAGGCAGCCTGAGCGTCCGGTAGGAACGCACCGTGCAGACGATCATCACGAGCATGCCGAGGAGCTGCACCCACGAGATGGCAAGGCGCGCATAGTTCATCTGCGCCGTCCAGAGATGCGTCATAAAGACGGTCGTCCACGAAAGGCCCGTCGCAAAGCGGAGGTAGAGATCAATGCAGAGATAGGCCGCCCAGCCGCACCACAGGCCTGTGCGATGCTTCACTGTGAAGCAGATGATGCCGCAGAGGAAAAACGGCGATCCGTAGATCAGTCCCGCCAGCAGATCACCGGCAAGTATCAGGCAGATGAGCATAAGGGCCGCGCCGATCCCCAATAAGATCGTGCCCATAATGGTGTGGCGCTTTTCCTGCTCGGACGAAGTCTGCGGCGTAAAAGACGCGGGCGCAGCCTGTGGCGGTGGCGTCGTTTCCGCCTTCGGCGCATCCTCGCCGCGCACCAGCTCGTCGAGCGTCACGCCGAAAAGCTCGGAGAGCTTCAAGAGCTTGTCGAGCTCGGGGATGGACGCGTCAGTCTCCCATTTGGATACGCTCTGGCGCGAGATGTCTAGTGCGTCGGCCAGGTCGCCCTGCGACCAGTTTTTCTGTGTGCGCAGGCGCACGATGTTCTCTCCAAGTGTCATGGATGGGGTTCTCCTTTGCAGATTTTCTGCGTTCAGCTTACCAAAAGGCACGCCAAAAGTCCACCAAGCGGGGTTGAAAAGTTAGCAACCAGCGGTTGCACCTCAAAAAAGAGGCCATAAATGGCCTCTTTTTTGAAAAAGTTTCGCTGCGCTTCGTGCCTTGCCACCCGCA
>CALAAN010000271.1 GCA_937884915.1 uncultured Oscillibacter sp. | reverse complement strand
ACTTCGAGGTTGTAGGACACAAGGTAGCACACGCTGAACGGCGCGATGCCGAGAAGGTAGTGCTTGACATAGTCGAGCGTGACCGCATCCGCGCCCAGCAGCCTGGCAAACGGCTCCAAAAAGAGCAGCACGAGCGCCGTGGCGGCCGCGCCGAGGATGAGCAGTGTGACGAAATTCTGCGAAAACAGCGAGTCGGCCTCACGCCGCTTCTCCTGCGCGATGAAAATGGCGATGAGTGTCGACGAGCCGACGGCGAAGAGCACGGCGATGGAAAAGAGCGCGTTGGTGAAGGGAATCGCGAGGTTGACGGCGCTCATGGCGTATTCGTTCACGCCGATCGAGACCATGAGCCCATCGACCATGGAGTAGAGCGAGAATACGACCTGTGAGGCCATCGTGGCGGAGACAAAACGGATGAAGTCATGTTTCAGACTTTTCCCCGAGAGCAACAAAATAACACATCCTTATCAGAGTTTTAGAGTGAATGGGGTGCGCTGAGAAAACGGCGGTCACTTCTTGCGCGCGTCGAGGCCGAAGCGCTCGAGTAGCACGCGCGTGATCTCGTCCTTTGTTTCGAGCACCTGCCGCACCTGAACTTTGGCGTCGCGGTATTCCCGATAAACGCTGCCGACGAGCGTACGGTTGGTTTCACCGGAAAAGATCGAAATTTTCAGGAATTTGTTGAAGGTCGAATCCGGATGCTTTTCGCCCCAGAACGAGGGCATGACGAAGTCATCGTCGATCTGTGGCTCTTCCGTAAAGCCGTAAATCGGCTTCCATGCCTTGCCCTTTTCCTCCTGCCAGAGCGTCCAGCCGTAAAAATCGTCCTTGCGGAACTGGTAATTGCACACGCCGTCGGACTGCCTCGCGTCGAAGACGAGCTCGAGCGGCTTTCTCGGCGATTCGCTGCGCACGCCCACGTCTGTGAGGTAGCGCCTGCCATCTAAATCCACGACGAGAATGCGGTGGCGGCGCATCTGCACCACGCCCGGCTCATCCATGAAGCGCGCGGCGTACTGCGTGACGGCAAAGCCGAGGGACTGGAGCAGATAGCCGTAAGCGCCCTGTAGTTCAAAGCACCAGCCGCCGCGGTGCTCTAAAACGATCTTGCGGTAGAGGTCGTCCGGCTTGAGCGAGATCGGGATGCCGAGCAGTGCGTCGATATTTTCGTAGGGTACATGTGTTAAATGCGCCCACTGGAGCGCGTGCAGCGTTTCCAGATCAGGCGCGGGGATCTTGTCGTATTCGAGCCGGTCGAGATATTTCCGGATCTCGTCTCGCGTGAGCATAGAGCGCCTCCTTTTTATGCTTGCTGCGCTCATCGTATCATAAAGCGCTGTTTCTTTCAAGGGGAGGGAAAAGAGGAGGCCGCAGGGCACATTTGCATGTGCCCTGCGGCCGG
>CALAAN010000270.1 GCA_937884915.1 uncultured Oscillibacter sp. | reverse complement strand
CTCCCAAACCAGGCGCGATACCAACTTCGCTATACCCGGATATTGATACTTGAATAGGGCTTCGATTCGAAGCCCTATTATTATACCGCCTGGGCGGCGCGGTTGCAAGGGTTATTTGCGGTGCGCGGAGCGTTTTTCGGCGTCCTTGGGGCGCGTGCCCTTCATCGCTTCGTGCTCCTGACGGAGCTCGTCGTGCAGCTTAAGCGAGTTCCACGCGGTGTTGTCCTCGGTGACGACAGCTTTGAGCGCGACGACTATGCGGCTGCGGCGAAGAGACGAGAGCAGCGCGTCGAGCTGCGGGCCGGAAAGGCCGCAGAGCACGAGCATCTCGTCGGAAAAGCTGCCCTTGACCGTTTCCTCGGCAGGGGAGAAGCCATCGAGGCTGCAGAGGTAGCCGATCGGATGCGAAAGCTCCTCCGGCGCGACGACGCGCCCGCTTATACCGAGCTTGAAGAGCGCGAAGCGGATTTTTTGCAGCCGCGCGGCATCCTTGAAATTGTAAAGCAGTGCGCTTGCCATAGTTGCGTCCTCCTCAGCGGTGCTGCGCAGCCTTCTGCGCCATGATGTCGGGATCAATGCAGAAAAAGGTGAATTCGCCCGTGGCGAGGAGCTTGCCGCCCTCGCCTAAAATGTCCACGTTGACAAGGCAGGTCGTTCTGCCGCGGTGGCGGACTTTGGCGTCCGCGCGCACGACGCCCTCCGACTGGTTGCGGAGAAAGTGCATCGAGCTGCTCTGCGTCACATACGAGCGGCCATCCGAGTGTGCGGCGTAGCCCGTGGCATTGTCGGCCATCGTGTAGATCGCGCCGCCGTGCACGATGCCGTAGGGGTTCTTGCTTTCCTGACGGATCTCGAGCTTGAAGATCGCGTGGTCTGGCTCGACAAATTCCGCTTCAATATGATTATACGCGGCAAAGAAGTTGACCTTTTCCAATTCCTCCGCCGGACGGGAAGCTGCGCTTTGTTCCATGAAAGTTGCTCCTTTTGTGTTGCTGCTTGACATCCTACCACAAACGCGCGGCAAAAGCAACGGTTTGGCAAAAATGCGAATAATGTTTGAAAATTGAAAAATGCTGCGCATTTTTGTATAACTTTATCGTTCTGAACGGGAGAAGTGAAAAAACTTGTATCGCTTGCCCACTTCCATTTTGCGTGAAAGCCTGCTATACTACCTATACCATAGAAAAATATGCGTTTGAGGGGAAATTCCCTATGATATATGAGAGCAGTGCGTCCTCCCGCTGTGCCGCGGGGCCGAGGATCGCCGCCATCGGCGGCGGTACTGGCCTGTCGACCATGCTGCGTGGATTGAAAAAATATACAGACCGCCTGACGGCCATCGTCACGGTGGCGGACGACGGCGGCGGCAGCGGCGTGCTGCGCCGCGAAATGGGCATTCTGCCGCCGGGCGATGTGCGCCAGTGCATGCAGGCGCTCGCGAACACCGAGCCCGTGATGGAGCAGCTTCTCGGCTATCGGTTTCCAGAGGGGCAGCTCAAGGGGCAGTCGTTCGGCAATTTGCTGCTCGCGGCGCTCAACGGCATGGCGGGGAGCTTTGAAGAGGCTGTCGCCATGATGGGACAGGTGCTGGCGATCTCGGGCCGCGTGCTGCCGGTGACGAACGCTGATGTGCAGCTCGAAGCCGTGTTTGAAAACGGTGCGCGCGTCGTGGGCGAATCGCACATCTTCAACGCGAAAAAGCAGCAGGACTGCCGCATCGACCACGTTTCGCTCGTGCCGGAGCACCCGAAGGCGCTGCCAGACGCGCTCCGCGCCATTGCGGAGGCTGACCTCATTCTGCTCGGCCCGGGAAGCCTTTATACGAGCGTGATCCCGAACCTGCTCGTCGACGGCGTGGCCGACGCCATCCGCGCATCCCACGCGCAGAAGTTTTACATCTGCAACATCATGACACAGGACGGCGAGACCGAGGGCTACACCGCCGCCGACCATCTGGAAGCCTTGCAGCGCCACGGGCGGGAGGGGATTGTCGACCTCTGCCTTGCCAACAACGCGCCCATCCCGCGCGAGCTCGCTGCGCGATACAGTGAAGAGGACGCGGAGCTGCTGCGCGTCGACCGCGAGCGCATCGCGGAGCTGGGGATCGCCCTTGCGGAATACCCGCTGCTCTCGGCGCAGGGCGGCTACGCCCGCCATGACCCTGAGCTGTTGGCGCAGGCGGTCATGGAGCTCTACCGCGAGCGCACAGTGCGCATCTATCGCGGCACGCAGCAGTACATTACGGAAGAACAGGAGTGGAAATAATGCGCAACAGTAAGGAATTTGTCAGAGAATTGCAGCTGCGCCACGAGAGTGCATGGATGAACCCGAATATCGGGAGTGCGGAAACCGCGCTCGCCGCGCTGCCGCTCACGCGCGCGGATGTCGACGACGCCGAGGCGCGGCTGGAGCGCTTCGCTCCGTTTATCAAAAAGGTATTTCCCGAGACCGCGGCTGACCGTGGCCTGATCGAATCGCCGCTGACGGAGATTGAGCATATGCGCGCATGGCTCAATGAAAATGAGGGCGCGCAGCTTGAGGGAAGGCTCTTCTTGAAGCGCGACAGCGATCTGCCCGTCGCGGGCAGCGTTAAGGCGCGCGGCGGCTGCTACGCAGTGCTCAAGCATACGGAGGACTTGGCGCTTGCGAATCGTCTGGTCGAGACGCACGACGACTATAGCGTGTTCGCTACGCGCGCGTTCCGAGACTTTTTCTCGCAGTATGAGCTGCATGTCGGCTCGACGGGCAATCTGGGGCTGAGCATCGGCATCATGGGTGCGGCGCTCGGCTATAAGGTTACGGTTCACATGAGCGTGGACGCGCGGCAGTGGAAAAAGGACCTGCTGCACGCAAAGGGCGTAACAGTGCTCGAATACGGCGCGGACTACTCCTACGCCGTGCAGAAGGGCCGCGAGCGCGCGGCGGAGGACCCGAGAAGCTACTTCATCGACGATGAAAACTCCGCCGACCTCTTCCTCGGCTACGCTGTGGCCGCGCGGCGGCTCAAGGCGCAGCTCGCTGAGCAGAATATCGCGGTGGACGACGAGCACCCGCTGCTCGTTTACATTCCCTGCGGCGTCGGCGGCGCGCCGGGCGGCATCTGCTTTGGATTAAAGCAGGAATTCGGAGACGCGGCGCACGTCTACTTTGTCGAGCCGGTGGAGGCGCCGTGCATGCTGCTGGGGCTCGCCAGCGGCTTGCAGAATGAGATTTGCGTGCAGGATATCGGCCTGACGGGCCGCACCGCGGCAGATGGCCTCGCCGTCAGCCGCCCCTCGGGCTTCGTGGGGGAGACGGTCAAGGCGTTGGTCGGCGGCGGTTTCACGGTGTCGGATGAGCATTTGTTCAATGATCTCCGCGCCCTGCACGAGACGGAGGGCCTCTTCGTCGAGCCGTCCGCCTGCGCGGGCTTTGCCGGTGCGGCGGAGCTGTCCAAGATGACGGATTACCTCGAAAGCAGCGGTCTTGGCGCGCATTTTGCCGATGCCTCGCACGTCGTCTGGGCGACGGGCGGCGCGCTCGTGCCGGAGAGCGAACGCGAGAAGTATCTTGTGGAATAAGAACAAAAAAGAAGGGCTTCGCGCAATGCGCGAACTCATTTTTTGCGCTGCAGTTTATTACGCGGGTGTCATCGTCAGGGTATAATTCGCCGTGCGGATCACGAGCTGCGTTACGACGCTCTTCGCTGTGTCGACGCTGAGCTCGGCGGTGTAGCCGGTGAAGCTGTCCTCCGCATAGGAGACCGTCAGCGTCCAGGTCTCCGCGCTGCCCGCAGCGGCGGTGCGCTTGAAGTCGGTGATGCGCTTGCTGCGCGCGCCGGTGAACTGGCAGTCAAGGAAGCATTTGCCGATGTAGCTGTTCTCCGCCCATACAGCCGCCTCGGCATAAATCGGATAGCCAACATCGCTGCTGCTGCCAGAGATGCCAATCTGTTCATCGCTTGCAAGTGGGAGACCTGCGCACATATTGCTCGTTATATTGTTGCCAGAGATGCCGATCTGTTCATCGCTTGCAAGGCCGCCCTTGACAGCATAATAATTTGCAAAATAGCTGACACCGTTATCAAAGAACGGAAACGGCTCGGCAGTAAATTTCACGGTGGTGACATCCGGTGTGCTGCTGACGGTGAGTACGGCGTCAAAACTCGTCTTTTTGCCGCCGCCTTCGAGCATGCCGCGGTATTTGCCGCCCGCGGCGTAACTGCTATTGAGGATCGTGAGCGCCTCGCCGGTGTTCGGCTCGGTCGGCACGCGCGCGGGGGCGGAGGTCGTGTCGATGCGCAGGCCGTTTTCAGCGTCCCACTGATAGCTCCAGCCGAACGAATCGACCGCGTAGGCCCAGGTGAGCGGGAAATAGGTGATACCGTTGTAGTTGAAAATGGGATACTTTTCTTCCCTGTTGTTGATCGGCGCGCCGTTGACGCTGATCTTATAGCTGGGAAGCGTAACGGAAACGCTGCCGCGCTGCGCTTTTCCGGTCTCGGCGACGTAAGCGCTCTGCGCGCCGCCTGCGGTGATATTGAGCGACTTGGCAGCATTGTTCCAGTCGGTCTCCACGCCCATGAAGCGGCTTAAGTGATACGTCATGGGAAAGTAGGTGATGTTGCTGTAGGTCAGCAGGGGGTACTTGGCATTCTTGTTGTCGATGACCTGGCCGTTGAGCGTCACCTTGCCGGTGACGACGTCGGCGCGCATTGCGGCCTCGGCCTGCGGCAGCAGACTGAACGCGAGCGCAATGCAGCAGGCGATGGCGAGCAGGACGCGCAGAAAAGTTTTATTGATGGTAGACATAACATACTCCTTTCCGTTTTGTGATAAGGAACGCTTACTCGTACAGCCTGGCGCTGCGGTTGAGGTACACGAGCTCTATGATCTCGACCACGCCCAGAGCGATAGCAATAGCGATGATGAACAGCAGCAGGACGACCATGCCGCCAGTGTAGAAATAGAAGAAGGAAGCCGAGGACAGGCTCAAAAGGATGGTCAGGGCAAGGAATGCGCCAAAGCAGCTGATGGTCACGACCTGCCAGGTGCAGAGCTTGCGCCATTTTGCCGCCATCACGTCATCCGCACCGTCGAATGCTTCGGCGCAGGCGGTGAGCTGGTGATACGCCGAGAGCGCGGAAAGAACGAGCAGCAGTCCCAGCAGAATCACCAAAAAGACGAGCAGGCCGGTGGAATCGGATTCGTTGATCCGCTCCTGCAAGCTGGAAAGTCCGACAAGCGCGGCAAAAGGAAACAGGACCAGCGGAAAAAGGTTGAGGTACACGACATTGCGGAAGCGGGGAATGACCGCGCTCAGCTTCCAGAGCACAACAAGCGTGAGGATGCTGACTGCGAGCGACACCACGCTCAGTACGATGCCAAGCGCCGGGATCTTGTCGCCGAGCTTGAAGGTGTTGTTCAGAAGATTGATGACGATATTGGCGATGCCGAGGCGGAAGAGATTCTGGAACCCCTTGTGCAGCAGCGGTGCGTTGGGCCGCTCGCGCAGGGGGATGGCCGGCGGCGCGGGCGGGGGAGTGACAGCGCTTTCTGCGAGGACAGGAACGGCGATGGGGGCGGCTTCGGGGACGGACTCGGGGCTGGGTGTCGGGTTATTTTCCATCATGGCGGTTCTCCTCTCTTGTTCTCTCACTTTTTTGTTTTTCTCTCATTCAAATATGGTCACGCTTACTGGAAGCGGTATCCCTGCGCGGTAAGGGAGGCAAGGTAGTTCATAAAGTTTTCGTACTGCTCAAAGTGCAGCAGGTCGCTTGCCTCGACCTCGTGGAACGAGGCAATTTTGGTGGAGGTGTCCACCCACACGGTGTAGTCGTTCACGGTTTCGCCTCCTCGTCGGGGAGCTTTTCACCCTGTATGTCGTCGAAGGTGAGGATATTCCCGTCGTCATCGTCGGAAAGATCGACCGTTTTCTCGGTGATCGCCACGCTCTCGGCCAGAGCGCGCAGGACGGCTTCATCGCCGCTGGCGTCGAGCGAGAAGTGGAGGTTGCTCTCCTCGTCGATCCATTCAAGCGTGCTCCACAGCAACTCATCGCTTGCAAGGAAGAACTTGCCCTTGCAGCCGTTGACGGTGACCTCGGAAATTTCGGTGTCCTCGCCCATGTCGTAATAGCTGAACGAATCGTCCTGCATGTAGATATAGCTGAAGAGAATGAGATCGTTGCCGCTTTGATAGCAGAGCTGGCGGAAGCCGGAGTCCTCGTAGCTCATTTCCTCATCCAGTGTGTAACCGTCCGGAAGCGCGGTGATCGTGTAGAACGGCAGCTCGCCGGTGGGCGCGTCGCCCGCGTACTTGTAGGAGACCTGCGAGCCCGCCCACGTTTCCACCCAGTGGATCATAGCGGCCCGCGCGGCGGGACTGGCGGCGGCAAAGCCGCTGAGCGCGAGCAGAGCGACCAGAGCGACCATGGCCGCGCGCTTGGCGAGCTTGCTCCAGAAGCTCCGCTGCGCGGGGCGCTTGTAAGTAAGCGCCTCCTCGACGTATTTCGCGCCGATCTCGTTCATGGCGTCGGAAAAAAGCTCGGGCGTCATACCAGCACCTCCTGTTCGGTCAGATAAGTTTTGAGCTGATGGCGCATGCGCGTCAGGCGCAAGCGGGCGTTGCCCTCGGTGATGCCGAGGAGCGTGCCAATCTCGGCAAAGCTGTCGGCGTACCAGTAGCGGCGCATGAAGAGCACGCGGTTTTCCTTGCTCTGCGTGTCAAGAAAGCGCTCGATCGCGGCAGCGAGTTCTCTTGCCGCATAGTGCTCCTCCGCTGCCTGCTGGGGCGAAGCAAGAAACGTTTCAAGCTCCTCCATGCACATATCGTAATGGCTGTTTCGTTTCATTGCCGTGTTGGCACGATAGCGCGAGATCGAGCAGCGGCGGACGAGCGTGCCGACAAACGCCGGAAGCAATTCCGGACGCTGCGGCGGGATCGCGTTCCAGGTGCTTAGATACGCATCGTTCACGCATTCCTCCGCATCCTGCGCGCTTGCAAGAATGTTGTCCGCGAGCTTGTGGCAGAGCTTGCCGTACTTTTTATCCAGCTCGCTGATGGCATCCTCCGAGCGCGCGAAGAACAGCTCGATGATCTGCGCGTCTTCCATCGTGCAGCGCCTCCTTTCCTCGTGAAAAGTGTTTCTACTTGAATAGACGCAATTTCCGGCAAAATGCTTCACGAAACCGCAAAAAAAATTTTTGTTTTCCTTTTTTGACGGAAGGACCGGTGAAAATGTTCCCGCGCGGCGGGCGAAAAGGAGAAAAAACGAAAAAATCCCGCCATGGATAAAAGAAAACGGCCCCATGCAAAAAGCATGGGGCCGTTGATCCTGCATTCAAAGGTGCAGCCTTGCGTGCTCGCAGATCGCGTCGTACGTCTGCTGGCTGATGTCGTGCTCGATCTTGCACGCGTCCTCCTCGGCGGTCTTTTCATCCACGCCGAGGGCGATGAGAAATTTCGTGAGCGTGTGGTGGCGGTCGAGCATCTTTGCTGCGATCGCCATGCCGCGGTCTGTCAGCGTGATGAGGCCGTCGCGGTCCATCTCAATATATCCGTTTTCGCGCAGACGCTTGGTCGCGTAGGTGACACTGGGCTTCGTCACGCCCAGGTGGTCGGCCACGTCGACCGAGCGGATATAGCCGTGCTGCTCTTTCATCATCAGCATGGATTCGAGATAATCTTCAGATGCCTTCTGGATTTTCATGTGCGGTTTCACCAACTTCGCAATAAAGTACAATAATAGGTTAACATGCTCTAACCAAAATTGCAAGCATTAAAAAAATCTTCACGAAACCTCTTGACAAAATAGGTTAGAGAGATTAAACTTACGGGCGAAAGTTAAACGGCGCTAACCTTGCGCCGGCGAATTGCGGATCGCCGCGGGCAGAAAAGTGCCAGACCAACAGCATGCGGAGGGATACAGTATGATGCCGCTTACACTGGCGAATGCCGGAGAAGAAAATACCATCCTCAAAGTCGGCGGGAGTGCTGAAGTCAAAAAGCATCTCGAAGATCTCGGCTTTGTGGCCGGGGGCACGGTGAGTATCGTGTCGTCGCTTGGCGGGAACGTGATCGTCAAGGTCAAGGAAGCCCGCGTTGCCATCAGTGAAGAAATGGCAAGAAAAATCATGGTTTGAGCAATTTTTCAAATAAAAGGAGAGAGATTATGAAAACACTGCGTGAAGTCAAGATCGGCGAGACCGTCAAAGTCGTCAAGCTCCATGGCGAGGGCCCCGTCAAGCGCCGGATCATGGATATGGGCATCACCAAGGGCACTGAGGTGTTCGTGCGCAAGGTCGCGCCGCTGGGCGATCCGATGGAGGTCACCGTGCGCGGCTATGAGCTGTCGCTGCGCAAGGCGGACACCGAAATGATCGAAGTTGAATAATTAATTTCTACATAAGTTAAGGAAGCTTAACAAGAAGGAGCGGTAAGAAAGATGGAAAAGCAGATCAAAATTGCCCTCGCGGGCAACCCCAACTGCGGTAAGACGACGCTGTTTAATGCGCTGACCGGTTCGAACCAGTTCGTCGGTAACTGGCCCGGCGTCACCGTGGAAAAGAAGGAAGGTAAGCTCAAGAAGCACGATGACGTGGTCATCATGGACCTTCCCGGTATTTACTCCCTGTCCCCCTATACGCTGGAGGAAGTCGTCGCCCGTAACTACCTCATCACTGAGCGTCCCGACGCGATCCTGAATATCATCGACGGTACGAACCTCGAGCGTAACCTGTACCTCACCACCCAGCTCACCGAGCTCGGCATCCCCGTGGTCATCGCCATCAACATGATGGATATCGTCCGCAAGAACGGTGATGAGATCAACGTCAAGGAGCTCTCCCGCGAGCTTGGCTGCGAGATCATCGAGATCTCCGCGCTCAAGGGCGACGGCGTCATGGATGCTGCCGAGGCTGCCATCCGCGCTGCCAAGGGCACCAAGACCGTCCCGATGCACACCTTCTCCGGCCCCGTTGAGCACGCCATCGCCCACATCGAAGAGGCGGCCGTGCACAACATGCCGGAAGAGCAGCAGCGCTGGTACGCGATCAAGATCTTTGAGCGCGACGACAAGGTGCTCGAAAAGCTCAGCATTCCCACCGAGACGATGAACCACATCGAAGAGGACATCAAGGCGGCGGAGACCGAGCTCGACGACGATGCCGAGAGCATCATCACCAACGAGCGCTACATCTACATCGCTCAGCTTATCAAGGGCTGCTACAAGAAAAAGAGCACGGAAAAGCTCTCCGCCTCCGATAAGATCGATAAGATCGTCACCAACCGCTGGCTGGGTCTGCCCATCTTCGCGGTCGTGATGTTCCTCGTGTACTGGGTCGCTATGGTCGGCGTGGGCGCGCCCGCGACCGACTGGGCAAACGACGGCCTGTTCGGCGACGGCTATCATCTCTTCGGCATCGGCTCCGCCGCCTACGGCGACGCGAGCGACGATTACACCGCTGCTTCCGAAGCGATCAACGCCTTTGCCGGCATTGACACGGGCGATGAGGAGTTCGACGCCGACGCGGCGCTCGAAGAGATCAAGACATTCCAGCCCACCGGAGACACTGCTACCGTTGATGTTGAGGATGAAGAGACCCTTGCTGTCAACGAGATGACCGCCTACTATGACGCGATCCCCGATGACGCGGACGAGGATTCCACCGTCGGCATGACCTATGTGGACGCTGTCAGCTACTTTGAAGAGAACGGCTTTGACGAGCCCGACCCGGCTGACTACGGCGTTTGGGTCCCCGGTATCCCCGTTCTGATCGGCAATGCACTTGACGCTGCCGGTACGGCTGACTGGCTCAACGGTCTGATCCTCGACGGTATCGTCGCCGGTGTCGGCGCAGTGCTCGGCTTCGTGCCTCAGATGCTGGTCCTGTTCCTGATGCTCGCCTTCCTTGAGGCCTGCGGTTACATGGCCCGTATCGCCTTCGTTCTCGACCGTATCTTCCGTAAGTTCGGCCTGTCCGGTAAGTCCTTTATCCCGATGCTCATCGGCACCGGCTGCGGTATCCCGGGCGTCATGGCCTCCCGTACCATTGAAAACGAGCGTGACCGCCGTATGACGATCATGACCACCACGTTCATCCCCTGCGGTGCGAAAGTGCCCTTCATCTCCATGGTCGCCGGCGCGATCTTCGGTGGTGCCGCATGGGTCGCCACCTCCGCCTACTTCGTCGGTATGGCTGCCATCATCATCTCCGGCATCATGCTGAAAAAGACGAAGATGTTCTCCGGCGACCCCGCTCCCTTCGTTATGGAGCTGCCCGCTTACCACTGGCCGACCGTCGGCAACGTGCTCCGCAGCATGTGGGAGCGCGGCTGGTCCTTCATCAAGAAGGCCGGTACCATCATCCTGCTTTCTACCATCGTTGTGTGGTTCACCACCTACTTCGGCTGGGTGGACGGCACGTTCCAGATGCTCTCTGAGGAACAGATCGACGCCTCCATCCTCGCCAAGATCGGCAATGCCATCGCATGGATCTTTGCGCCTCTCGGCTGGGGTACCTGGCAGGCGGCTGTCGCCTCCATCACCGGCCTTGTCGCCAAGGAGAACATCGTCGGCACCATGGGCATTCTGTATCCCGCCGGTTGGGCTGAGATCGGCGCGGCCTTTACGCAGATCAGCGGCTATTCCTTCCTGGTGTTCAACCTGCTGTGCGCCCCCTGCTTCGCGGCCATCGGCGCGATCAAGCGCGAGATG
>CALAAN010000269.1 GCA_937884915.1 uncultured Oscillibacter sp. | reverse complement strand
CGAGCGCTTCCTTCGTGTCGACGTCGCGAAGCTCCGTCTCCGGCGCTTCAAAGAGCAGCAGATCGTCTAAGTGCTTTTTGATGACCGCGCTGCCGCCGATGTCGCCCTCGAGCGACAGAAGCTCGGGGAAGAAGCGGGCAGGGAAGATGCAGGGATTGCCCCGCACGCCGTTGTGCCCCAGTCCAACGATGTTTTCGCTGTGGGCGCGATAGAATTCCAGCTCCTGCGCGACGGTTTCACGCTTGAGCATCGGCTGGTCGGCCACCATGAAGCAGAGCGCGTCACAGTCTGACAGCGCCGCTGTGCCGAGGCGGATCGTCTCGCTCTGGCCGCGCTCGGGATGCTCATTCCGCAGCGTTGCAAAACCAGACTTTTTCGCAGCCGTTTCGACGTTCTCGTGCTGTGTCACGACCAGCACACGGGAAAAGCTCTCCCGCGGGATCGCCTCGAGCGCGTGCTCGATGAGCGGCTTTCCGTTCATCGTCGCGGCGAGCTTATTTTCACCAAAGCGCGCGGCATTGCCCGCCGCCATGACCACGCATCCTATTTTCAAAGCGTTATCCATCTAAAATCACCAGTCATTCGTTTCTTTTTCACCACTCGGCAGAAAAAAGCGGACAAAATGGTACATCCGCGATCATTTGTATTATATCACGCATGCAGCACTGTACACGCTGTGCGAAATGTGCTAAAATTATGGAAAGCAAGTTACAGATTTCGGGCAAAAGCGACAAAGCGGCTGCCCGGAACAGGAGGTAGACAGATGAGCAAGGTAGGAAAAAGCGAGATCCGCGTCGATGCGTACGACAAGATCACCGGACGCACCAAATACTACGAGGATCGGATGCCCGCCGGCGCGCTGTACGCGCGCATCAAGCATTCCGCCATCGCGCACGGATTTGTCAAATCCATCGACAAGTCCGCGGCAGAGGCTATCCCCGGCGTCGTGAAGGTGCTGACCTGCTTCGACGTGCCGGAGCACTGCTTCCCGACGGCGGGCCATCCTTGGTCGATGGACCCGGGACATCAGGACGTGGCCGACCGCAACCTTTTGAACCGCCACGTGCGCTACTACGGCGACGACGTCGCGGTCGTCATCGCGGAGGACGAGGTCTCGGCCATGCAGGGCGTGCGCGCGCTGAAGGTCGAGTACGAGGAGCTTCCGTTCGTGCTCGACGTGCAGAAGGCCATGGAGCCCGATGCTCCGCTCCTCCACGAGAATTTCTCGGGGAATATCCTGAAGCACACCGATATCCGCAAGGGCAGCTATCAGGAGGCCATCAAAGAGCCCGGCCTTATCAAGGTCGAGGGCTGGTACAACACCCCCACCGTGCAGCACAGCCACATCGAAAACCACGGCTGCTACGCCTATGAGGAAAACGGCCGCATCGTCATCGTGTCCTCCACGCAGATCCCGCACATCATCCGCCGCATCGTCGGACAGGCGCTGGGGCGTCCGTGGGCGGACATCCGCGTCATCAAGCCCTACATCGGCGGCGGCTTCGGCAACAAGCAGGACGCGCTCTATGAGCCGCTGTGCGCGTGGTGCTCCACGCAGGTCGGCGGCAAGCTCGTGCGCATCGACTGCTCGCGCGAGGAGACGTTCGTCAGTAACCGTGTGCGCCACGCCATCCGCTTCCACATCATCACGTGGCTTCATAAGGACGGCTCGATCGCCGCGCGCAAGGTCGAATGCTTCTCCAATCAGGGCGCTTATGCCTCGCACGGCCACTCGATCGTCGCCAAAGCCATGGGCTCGTTCCCGCAGATCTATCCCTGCGACAATTTTGAGGGCGACGCATGGACAGTGTATACCAACCGTCCCGTCGCGGGCGCGATGCGCGGCTACGGCATGCCGCAGGCCTCGTTCGCAGATGATGCAAACATCGATGAGTGCGCCAAAGCAGTGGGTATGGAGCCGCTCGAATACCGCATGAAGTACATCATGCCCAAGGGCTTCCACGACGGCTTCTCGGGCAATACGAACTACTACGATTCCTTCCGTGAATGTTTGGAAAAAGGGAAGGAGTACATCGAATACGACAAAAAACGCGAGGAATACGCCAAGGACGCCGGCCCCATCCGCCGCGGCATCGGCGTTGCAGCTTTCTGGTACAACACGGCGGTGTATCCCATCTCGCTCGAAACCTCCTCGAACCGCATGCTTTTGAACCTTGACGGCACGGTCACGATGCAGTGCGGCGAGACGGAGATCGGGCAGGGCGCGGACACGGCCTATGCGCAGATGACGGCCGAGGCCGTCGGCCTCAAGAGCTATCACGACGTGCGCGTCATCTCGTGTCAGGATACGGACATCACGCCCACAGGCCTCGGCGCTTACGCGAGCCGCCAGACCTACGTCGCGGGCTTCTCCATCCGCCAGACGGCGACGCTGCTTAGGCAGAAAATCCTTCAGTACGCGACGAAGCTCACCCGTCAGGCCGTCGACAACATGGACATCGTCGACGGCAACATCGTCCGCAAGAACGACGGCATGGTGCTCATGTCGCTCAAAGAACTTGCGATGACCGCGCAGTATAACGCCGCGGACTCCGAGCACATCACCGCCGAGTCGACCTTCACCATCCGCAACAACGCCTATTCGTTCGGCTGCACCTTTGCCGATGTCGAGGTCGATATCCCGATGTGCAAGGTGACGCTCAAGAAGATCATCAACGTCCACGACTGCGGCAAGCTCATCAACCCCGCGCTGGCCGAGGCGCAGGTCCACGGCGGCATGTCCATGGCCATTGGGTATGGCATGAGCGAGCAGCTGCTCTTTGACGAGAAGACGGGCCGTCCCCTCAACAATAATCTTCTCGACTACAAGCTCTCGACGTTCATGGACCACCCGCACTTAGAGGCGCAGTTCATCGAAAATCCCGAGCCGACGTCGCCGTTCGGCACGAAGGCGCTCGGCGAACCGCCCGCGTGCTCGGGCGCGCCCGCCATCCGCAACGCCATCTACAACGCCACCGGCGTCGCCATCGACACCGTTCCCATCACCCCGCACGTTTTGTACGCCGAGTTCAGCAAGGCAGGGCTCATCCACGACAGCTGGAAGGAGGAGAAGTGAGCCATGTATGACATGAAAGCACTCTATGAGGCGGAAAGCGTCGAAAACGCCGTCGCCCTCCGCTTGGAGCATCCCGAGGCGCAGATCATCGCCGGCGGCAGCGACGTGCTCGTGCAGATGCGCGAGGGCAAGCGCGCCGGAAAGGAGCTCATCTCGATCTACGGCCTTGACGAGCTGCGCGGCGTGAGCATCGACGAGGATGAGAACATCCGCATCGGCTCGCTCTCGAGCTTTTCGCACATCACGCGCGACCCCATCATCCAGAAGTACATCAATGTCCTCGGCGAGGCGGTCGACATGGTCGGCGGCCCGCAGATCCGAAACATCGGCACCATCGGCGGCAACACCTGCAACGGCGTGACGAGCGCGGACTCCGCCTCCACGCTGCACGCGTGGGAAGCCATTGTGGAGCTGACAGGGAGGGACGGCATTCGCCGCCTGCCCATCAAGGACTTTTACATCAAGGCCGGTCAGGTCGACATCCGCGTAGAGGACGGCGAAATCCAGACCGCCATTCTAATCCCGAAGGCGAGCTATGAAAACTGCTATGGCTACTACATCAAATACGCCATGCGAAACGCGATGGACATCGCAACGCTCGGGTGCAGCGTGAATGTGCGCCTGTCGCCTGACAAGCAGACTATCGAGCGCGCCCGCATCGCTTACGGCGTCGCCGGTCCCGTGCCGATGCGTTGCCCAAGCGCGGAATCGGCTGCCAAGGATAAACCCTTGACACTTACGACGGCAGAAGAGTTTTCGCTCGCTGTGCTCAACGATATCCACGCGCGTGACAGCTGGCGAGCCTCCAAGGCGTTCCGTGAGCACATCGCGGTCGAAATGGCCAAGCGCTGCCTGATCGAGTCCATCAAACGGGCGGGAGGTGTCATCAAATGAGTCAGTACAAGCTGGTGCGATTCAACTTAAATGGCAAGGACGTTGAAAAGATGGTCGACGTGCGCGCGTCGCTGACCGACATGCTGCGAAATGACTACCACATGAACTCTGTGAAGAAAGGCTGCGAGGTCGGCGAGTGCGGCGCCTGCAACGTCATCATCGACGGCGAGGCCTACAACTCGTGCATCTACCTCGCCGTCTGGGCGGAAGGCAAGCACATCCGCACGCTCGAAAGCCTGCTCGGCCCGAACGGCGAGTTGAGCGACATTCAGCAGGCGTTTATTGAAGAGACTGCCGTCCAGTGCGGCTTCTGCACGCCGGGCTTTGTGATGACCGCGGTCGAGATCCTGGAGACGAACCGCCTCTACACCGACGACGAGCTCAGAAAGCTCCTCTCCGGCCACCTGTGCCGCTGCACGGGCTATGAAAACATCCTGCGCGCGGTGAAAAAGACGATGTATCGCCGCCTCGGCCTGCCGCTTCCGGAATAAGGCCGCGCCTTTACAGAATCGAAACAGGAAAAAATATTGTCTTCTTACGAAATTGGTGCTATAATTCATATAGCACCAATTTTGTTTCAAGGCGCGAAAAAGGAGGAATCATTATGGTCATTACGGTTGGCAGACAATACGGCAGCGGCGGACGCGAGATCGGCACGATGCTTGCCAAGCAGCTTGGCATCGCCTATTACGACGACATGCTGCTCAAGGAGGCGGCAGAGGAGAGCGGACTGTGCGAAGAGCTGTTCCGTTCCTTTGACGAACGCCCGAAGAGCTTTCTCTATTCCATCGCGATGGACCCCTATTCCTTCTCGATGAATCACGTGACGCCCAAGGGTTCCATCGAACAGCAGGTGTATCTCGCGACCTACGACACGATCAAAAAGCTTGCCGACAAGGGCCCCTGCGTCCTGATCGGCCGCTGCGCGGACTACGCGCTCAAGGATCGCGACGACGTCATCAATCTCTTTATCACCGCTCCGCTCGAAAACCGCATCAAGCGCGTTGCCGCCCGCAACGACATCAGCGAAAACGAGGCGAGAGACCGCATCAAGAAGACGGATAAGTCCCGCGCGTCCTACTACAACTACTATTCCGCCAAGGACTGGGGCGACGCCAAGAGCTATGACCTCTGCATCGATTCGAGCCTGCTCGGCATCGAGGGCACGGTCGAGCTTTTGAAGGACCTCATTCGCATCAAGGGCCTCAAGTAAATAGAAGACCCAAAAAGCAGCCGTATACGCGGCTGCTTTTTTGCGCTGTTCAGGGCGGTTCAACTTGACGAAAAAGGGAAGAGCGAATTTGTGAAAAAAGTTTACGCTTTCCCCCTATGCAAAAGAGCAAAAATACGCTAAAATAGTAGCTGTGAAAATTTGAACTGAATCCTGAAAGGGGAGACGATCCGCATGGCTCAATTAAAATATAAGCGCGTGCTGCTCAAGATCAGCGGCGAGGCGCTGGCGGGCGACAAGCACTTCGGCTTCGACTTCAACGTAGTTTCCAAGGTGTGCGACGTCATCAAGCGCTGCAACGAGATGGGCGTCCAGATGGGCGTCGTCATCGGCGGCGGCAACTTCTGGCGCGGCGTGAAAAACGGCGAGGGCTACATCGAGCGCACCCGCGCCGACCACATGGGCATGCTCGCCACGGCAATGAACTGCATGGCGGTCGCCGATGTGCTCGAGCAGAAGGGCGTCGACGTGCGCGTGCAGACGGCGCTCGAGATCAAAGAGGTCGCCGAGCCTTACATCCGTGCCCGCGCCATCCGGCATTTGGAAAAGGGCCGCGTGGTGCTCTTTGGCTGCGGCATCGGCTCTCCGTTCTTCTCGACCGACACGGCGGCGGTGCTGCGCGCGGCGGAGATCAACGCCGACGTCATCCTGCTCGCCAAGAACATCGACGGCGTCTACAACGCTGACCCCGCGAAGGATGCAAACGCGATCAAGTACGAT